>NZ_DAISXK010000010.1:0-42312 GCF_036825875.1 Paucihalobacter sp.
CTAAATTTAAAGCTGAGGTTTATATCCTTAAAAAAGAAGAAGGTGGTCGTCACACACCATTCCACAATAACTATCGCCCACAGTTCTATGTTCGTACAACTGACGTAACAGGAAACATTGCGTTACCTGATGGAGTTGAAATGGTTATGCCAGGTGATAACTTAACTATTACTGTAGATTTAATCCAGCCTATTGCGATGAATGTTGGTTTACGTTTCGCTATCCGTGAAGGTGGCAGAACCGTAGGTGCTGGTCAGGTGACTGAAATTATTAATTAATTATAAATTACAATATTAAATTAAGGTGTCCACCATTTGGCGGACGCCTTGATTTATATTTACGGGTTTAGCTCAGTTGGTAGAGCACTGGTCTCCAAAACCAGGTGTCGGGAGTTCGAGCCTCTCAACCCGTGCCAAGTACACGAGTAGAGAAGTGAGAAAGAGTTATCTCATCTTTTGCCCTCAAAAAAAAAGAGTAAATGTGCTCTGATAAATTAAATAACACGTACGACCTTAAAGGTCTGAAAATAAATTAAATCAATGGCAGGAATTGTAAACTACGTGAAAGAATCTTTTGATGAATTAAAAAATCATGTAAGCTGGCCAACTTGGGCAGAAGGTCAAAAATTAATGATTTTAGTTGCAGTATTTTCTATAATTTTTTCATTGGCAATTTGGGGTGTGGATACGGTTTTTAGTGGAGTTATCGAGACTTATTTTAGCTGGATAAACTAAAAATAATTAAATGATTATGGCTGAGGCAATCGGAAATAAAAAATGGTATGTAGTTAGAGCGGTAAGCGGTCAAGAGAATAAAATTAAAGATTATATTCTCAATGAAGTAGCACGCTTAGGTTTGCAAGATTATGTAGATCAAGCATTAGTACCTACCGAAAAAGTAATTCAAATAAGAAACGGAAAGAAAATACACAAAGAGCGTGTATATTTTCCTGGATACATAATGATTCAAGCCAATTTAAGTGGTGAGATTCCTCACATAATTAAATCGATTACTAACGTAATTGGTTTCTTAGGTGAGACAAAAGGTGGTGATCCTGTGCCGTTAAGACAATCTGAAGTTAACAGAATGCTTGGTAAAGTAGATGAATTATCTCTTGAGGCTGATGCAAATGTTGCAATTCCATTTACGATTGGAGACACCGTAAAAGTAATTGATGGTCCGTTCAATGGATTTGATGGAACGATTGAAAAAATTAATGAAGAAAAACGTAAGCTCGAAGTTATGGTGAAAATCTTTGGAAGAAAAACACCATTGGAATTAAGTTACATGCAAGTAGAAAAAGTTTAATATAAATTGTTACAATTAAAATAGCATACATCTTAAAGCTTCCAATTAAGATAATGCGTAAATTTTCAGAAAATGGCAAAAGAACTAAGCAAATTAGTCAAATTACAAGTTCGGGGAGGTGCTGCGAATCCGTCGCCACCGGTTGGACCCGCTTTAGGTGCTGCTGGAGTAAATATCATGGAGTTCTGTAAGCAGTTTAATGCTAGAACCCAAGATAAACCAGGTAAAATTTTACCAGTTGTGATTTCTGTTTACAAAGACAAATCATTTGAATTTGTAATAAAAACACCACCAGCTGCAGTACAATTAATGGAAGCGGCCAAAGTGAAAAAAGGATCAGGAGAACCAAACCGAAAGAAAATCGCGAAAGTAACTTGGGATCAAGTTAAAGTTATCGCCGAGGACAAAATGCAGGATTTAAATGCGTTTACATTAGATTCAGCAATGAAAATGGTGGCAGGAACTGCAAGATCAATGGGTATAACCGTTAAAGGCGGAGAAGCTCCAAATTAAAACCTTTTCAAATGGCAAGATTAACAAAAAAGCAAAAAGAAGCTAGAGCTAAAGTTGAAAAAAATAAACTTTACTCTTTGCAAGAAGCTTCAGATTTAGTAAAAGAAATTACTTATACAAAATTTGATGCCTCTGTAGATATCGCTGTAAAATTGGGTGTAGATCCACGAAAAGCAAACCAAATGGTTCGTGGTGTGGTTTCTTTACCTCATGGAACAGGGAAAGACATGAAAGTTTTAGCATTGGTAACTCCAGATAAAGAGGCAGAAGCCAAAGAAGCTGGTGCAGATTACGTTGGTTTAGACGACTATTTACAAAAAATAAAAGACGGCTGGACTGATGTTGATGTAATTATTACCATGCCAAGTATCATGGGTAAATTAGGACCTTTAGGTCGTGTGTTAGGTCCAAGAGGCTTAATGCCGAACCCTAAAACAGGAACTGTTACTATGGATGTGGCTAAAGCTGTAAGTGAAGTAAAGGCAGGTAAAATTGATTTCAAAGTTGATAAAACTGGTATTGTTCATGCTCCAATAGGTAAAGCATCATTTAGTGCTGATAAACTTGCAGGAAATGCGCATGAGTTAATTTCAACTTTAATCAAGTTAAAACCAACAGCATCAAAAGGAACGTACATGAAAAGCATTTTTATTTCAAGTACCATGAGTCCTTCAATTGCTGTAGACCCTAAAATTTAGTAGTTAAAACTTTAATATTATGACAAGAGAAGAAAAATCACAAGTAATTGAAGAATTAACTGCACAACTAGCAGGAAGTCCGGTTATTTATTTAGCGGATATTTCTGGATTGAACGCTTCAGATACTACTAATTTAAGACGTGCTTGTTTTAAAGCGAATGTGACATTAGCAGTTGTTAAAAATACATTATTACACAAAGCAATGGAAGCTTCCGATAAAGACTTTGGCGATTTGCCAACAGTGTTAAAAGGAAACACCTCGGTAATGTATTCAGAAGCTGGAAACGGACCTGCAAAGGTAATTAAAGCTTTCCGTAAAAAATCAGAGAGACCTTTATTAAAAGGTGCATTTATTGAGGAGACTATTTATTTAGGCGACGATTTATTAGATGCTTTAGTAGATATCAAATCAAGAGAAGAATTGATTGGCGATATAGTTGGATTGTTGCAATCTCCAGCTAAAAACGTGATATCAGCACTAAAATCTGGTGGTGGAAAACTAGCAGGAATTTTACAAACCCTATCCGAAAAATAAGGATACAAACAAGTACGCACTTTAAACAAATTATAATTATTAAACATTTTTAAAACGATAGAAAAAATGGCAGATTTAAAAGATTTCGCAGAACAATTAGTGAATTTAACAGTAAAAGAAGTTAATGAATTAGCTAGTATTTTAAAAGAAGAATACGGTATAGAACCTGCTGCTGCAGCTGTTGCAGTTGCTGCAGGTGGTGGCGCTGCTGCTGAAGCAGTAGAAGAGCAGTCTGAATTTACAGTAATGTTAAAAGCAGCTGGTGCTTCTAAATTAGCAGTAGTAAAACTTGTTAAAGAATTAACAGGTCTTGGCTTAAAAGAAGCTAAGGAATTAGTAGATAGCGCACCAAGTGCTATCAAAGAAGGCATTTCTAAAGATGAGGCCGAAGGTCTTAAAACTTCTTTAGAAGAAGCCGGAGCTGAGGTTGAGCTTAAGTAAGTTTAACTAGCCTTACATATCAAGGTTTAGGTCTGGAGTATTGCTCCAAGACCTAAACCATTTTGTGTTATTAAAGTATAGCATAAAAAAATACATTTTTTTTAATCAAAATTTCGTTTATCGATGTTAGCAAAAACAGCTGAAAGATTAAATTTCTCTTCTATTGTAAATAGAACGGAATACCCGGATTTTCTGGATATTCAAATAAAATCCTTCCAGGATTTTTTCCAGTTAGAAACAAAGTCAGAAGAAAGAGGAAACGAAGGCCTTTATAATACCTTCATGGAAAATTTTCCAATAACTGATACACGCAACCAGTTTGTATTAGAGTTTTTGGATTATTTTATCGATCCACCACGATACACTATTGAAGAGTGTATTGAGCGTGGTCTTACTTACAGCGTACCGTTAAAGGCACGTCTGAAATTATATTGTACAGATCCTGAACACGAAGATTTTGAAACCATTGTACAAGACGTTTATCTAGGTACAATTCCTTATATGACACCAAGCGGAACATTTGTAATTAATGGCGCCGAACGTGTTGTGGTGTCTCAGTTACACAGATCACCTGGTGTATTCTTCAGTCAGTCTTTCCATGCTAATGGTACAAAATTATATTCAGCGAGAGTTATCCCTTTCAAAGGTTCTTGGATTGAATTTGCTACCGACATCAACAGTGTGATGTACGCCTATATCGATAGAAAGAAAAAATTACCAGTAACAACGCTTTTCAGAGCTATCGGTTTTGAAAGAGATAAAGACATTTTAGAAATATTTGATCTTGCAGAAGAAATTAAAGTTTCAAAAGCAGCATTAAAAAAATTAATAGGAAGAAAATTAGCCGCAAGAGTTTTAAATACTTGGCATGAGGATTTCGTAGATGAAGATACAGGAGAAGTTGTATCTATTGAAAGAAACGAAATTGTTTTAGATCGTGATACCATCATCGATAAAGATAACATCGAAGAGATTATCGATGCTGATGTTAAAACAGTTTTAATCCACAAAGAAAGTGAACAACAAGGCGATTATGCCATTATTCACAATACCCTTCAAAAGGATCCAACCAACTCTGAAAAAGAAGCGGTTGAACATATATACAGACAATTGCGTAACGCTGAACCGCCAGATGAAGAAACGGCGCGTGGCATTATAGATAAATTGTTCTTTAGTGAGCAACGTTATTCACTTGGTGAAGTTGGTCGTTATAGAATGAACAAGAAATTGGGCCTTGATATCGGTATGGACAAGCAAGTGCTTACCAAAGTTGATATCATTACCATCATTAAATATTTAATTGAGCTTATCAACTCAAAAGCTGAAATTGATGATATCGATCACCTTTCAAACAGACGTGTGCGTACTGTTGGTGAGCAATTGTCATCTCAGTTTGGTGTTGGATTAGCCCGTATGGCTAGAACCATTCGCGAAAGAATGAATGTTCGTGATAACGAAGTTTTTACTCCTATAGATTTGATTAATGCCAAGACTTTGTCTTCGGTTATTAATTCTTTCTTCGGAACAAATCAGTTATCTCAATTCATGGATCAAACAAATCCGCTTGGAGAAATCACTCACAAACGTCGTTTATCGGCATTAGGTCCAGGTGGTTTATCAAGAGAGCGTGCTGGTTTTGAGGTTCGTGACGTTCATTACACGCATTACGGACGCTTGTGTCCTATTGAAACTCCTGAAGGTCCAAACATTGGTTTGATTTCTTCGCTTTCGGTTTATGCTAAAGTGAATTCTATGGGATTCCTTGAAACACCTTACCGCAAGGTTGAAAACGGTGTAGTAGATATAAAAAATGCACCCACTTATTTAAGTGCAGAGGAAGAAGAAGATATGCAAATTGCACAGGCCAACGTTATTGTTGATGCTGATGGGAAAATCCAGAATGATAAAGTTATTGCCCGTCAAGAAGGCGATTTCCCTGTAATTGACCCAATGCAAATCAACTATACCGATGTTGCTCCTAATCAGGTAGCATCTATTTCTGCCTCGTTAATTCCGTTTTTGGAACATGATGATGCCAACCGTGCATTGATGGGGTCAAACATGATGCGTCAGGCTGTACCATTATTAAGACCAGAAGCACCGATTGTTGGTACCGGTTTAGAAAGACAAGTTGCAAAAGACTCGCGCGTTTTAATTAATGCTGAAGGTGCTGGAACTGTAACTTATGTCGATGCTGATAAAATCACAATTGAATACGACCGTACCGAGGAAGAAGCTATGGTGAGTTTTGATAGTAATATTAAAACCTATCCGTTAGTGAAGTTTAGAAAAACTAACCAAGGTACGTCTATCAACCTAAAGCCAATTGTTAAAAAAGGTGATAAGGTTGAAAAAGGACAAGTACTTTGTGAAGGATACGCTACTAAAAATGGCGAATTAGCTTTAGGTAGAAACATGAAAGTTGCATTCATGCCTTGGAAAGGTTATAATTTTGAGGATGCTATTGTGATTTCTGAAAAGGTAGTTAGAGATGATATCTTTACTTCCATTCACATAGATGAATATTCTTTAGATGTTAGAGATACTAAGTTAGGTAATGAAGAACTTACCAACGATATTCCTAATGTTTCTGAAGAAGCAACTAAAGATCTAGACGAAAACGGAATGATTCGTATTGGTGCAGAAATAAAGCCAGGCGATATTCTAATTGGAAAGATTACTCCAAAAGGAGAAAGCGATCCAACTCCGGAAGAAAAATTATTACGTGCCATTTTTGGTGATAAAGCAGGTGATGTTAAAGATGCATCGTTAAAAGCCTCACCATCATTAAACGGTGTTGTAATTGAGAAAAAATTATTTGCAAGAGCAGTAAAAGATAAGCGTAAGAGAGCAAAAGATAAAGAAGACATAGAAGCTTTAGAAGTGCTTTACGATGCACGTTTTGATGAACTTAAAAATATTTTAGTTGATAAATTGTTTGCTATAGTCAATGGAAAAACAGCTCAAGGTATTTATAATGATTTAGGTGAAGAAATTATACCTAAAGGAAAAAAGTATACTTTAAAGATGTTAAATTCGGTTGATGATTATGCACATTTAACTTCTGGAAAATGGACTACCGATGATCAGAGCAATACTTTAGTTGCCGATCTTATTCACAATTATAAGATTAAGGAAAACGATCTACAAGGTTCACTACGTCGTGAGAAATTTACCATATCTGTAGGAGATGAGCTGCCAGCTGGTATCATAAAACTTGCTAAAGTTTACATCGCTAAAAAGCGTAAACTTAAAGTGGGTGATAAAATGGCAGGTCGTCACGGAAATAAAGGTATCGTAGCGCGTATTGTTCGTCAAGAAGATATGCCTTTCTTAGAAGATGGAACACCAGTTGACATTGTTCTTAATCCATTAGGTGTACCCTCACGTATGAACATTGGTCAGATTTACGAAACCGTATTAGGTTGGGCTGGTCAAAAGTTAAATAGAACTTATGCAACGCCAATTTTTGATGGAGCTACTTTAGATCAAATTAATGAATTTACAGATGAAGCTGGAATTCCAAGATTTGGTCACACCTATTTATATGATGGCGGTACGGGCGATCGTTTTGATCAACCTGCAACTGTTGGTGTTATTTATATGATTAAACTAGGTCATATGATTGACGACAAAATGCACGCACGTTCAATTGGACCATACTCACTTATTACGCAGCAACCACTTGGCGGTAAAGCCCAATTTGGAGGTCAGCGTTTTGGAGAAATGGAAGTTTGGGCACTTGAAGCATATGGCGCCTCAAGTACTTTAAGAGAAATCTTGACTGTAAAATCTGACGATGTTATTGGTAGAGCCAAAACTTACGAAGCTATCGTGAAAGGAGAACCAATGCCAGAGCCTGGATTACCAGAATCATTTAACGTGTTAATGCACGAATTAAAAGGTTTGGGATTAGATATTAGATTAGAAGAATAACAAAATAGTTAGCAGTATTCGGTGTGTAGGTTTAACTTCACACCGATTACTTCCCACTCAATACTATAATAAGAAAATGGCAAAAAGACAAGATAATAACACGATACAAAGATTTAATAAAATCTCTATTGGTTTGGCTTCACCAGAATCTGTTTTGGCAGCTTCTCGCGGCGAGGTTCTAAAACCAGAAACTATCAATTATCGAACACACAAACCTGAAAGAGATGGTTTGTTTTGCGAGCGTATTTTTGGTCCTGTTAAGGATTACGAGTGTGCCTGTGGAAAATATAAAAGAATTCGTTACAAAGGAATTGTTTGTGATCGCTGTGGCGTTGAAGTAACTGAAAAGAAGGTGCGTCGTGAAAGAGTAGGTCATATTAACTTAGTAGTACCAGTTGCTCACATCTGGTACTTCCGTTCTTTACCAAACAAAATTGGATATCTTCTTGGATTACCATCTAAGAAATTAGATATGATTATTTACTACGAACGATACGTGGTTATACAACCAGGTAACGCCGTAACTCCAGAAGGTGAAGCTGTTCACAAATTAGACTTTTTAACTGAAGAAGAATACTTAAATATTTTAGAATCGCTTCCAAAAGAAAACCAATATTTAGAAGATACAGACCCTAATAAGTTTATTGCTAAAATGGGCGCTGAATGTTTAATAGAACTTTTGGGAAGAATTGATTTAGAAGAATTGTCGTTTGAATTAAGACACAACGCAAATACTGAAACTTCTAAGCAACGTAAAACGGAAGCCTTAAAAAGACTTCAAGTAGTTGAAGCGTTCAAAGAATCTAATTTAAATAGAGAAAACAAACCAGAATGGATGATTCTGAAGGCTATTCCGGTAATTCCACCAGAATTACGTCCGTTAGTGCCTTTAGATGGTGGTCGTTTTGCTACTTCCGATTTAAACGATTTATACCGACGTGTGATTATTAGAAACAATCGTTTAAAGCGTTTGGTTGAAATAAAAGCACCTGAGGTGATTTTACGTAACGAAAAACGTATGCTACAAGAATCGGTAGACTCGTTATTCGATAATACAAGAAAATCTTCGGCAGTTAAAACAGATTCAAACAGACCACTTAAATCGCTTTCCGATTCTTTAAAAGGTAAGCAAGGTCGTTTCCGTCAAAACCTTTTAGGTAAGCGTGTAGATTACTCAGCACGTTCTGTAATTGTTGTAGGACCAGAATTAAAAATGTATGAGTGCGGATTGCCAAAAGATATGGCTGCTGAACTTTACAAACCTTTCGTTATCAGAAAACTGATAGAAAGAGGTATTGTAAAAACAGTAAAATCGGCTAAGAAAATTATAGACAGAAAAGAACCAGTAGTTTGGGATATTTTAGAAAATGTTCTTAAAGGGCATCCAGTATTATTAAACCGAGCTCCTACTTTGCACAGATTAGGGATTCAAGCTTTTCAACCAAAATTAATTGAAGGAAAAGCAATCCAATTGCACCCATTGGTTACCACCGCATTTAATGCGGATTTTGATGGGGATCAAATGGCGGTTCACTTACCATTAGGCCCAGAAGCAATTCTTGAGGCTCAAATGTTAATGTTGGCCTCGCATAATATTCTTAACCCGGCAAACGGTTCACCAATTACGGTGCCATCACAAGATATGGTTCTAGGTTTATATTACATGACCAAAGAGCGTAAGTCAACTGATAATGTGAAAGTTCAGGGTGAAGGTTTAACTTTTTATTCGCCAGAAGAAGTAGTTATTGCTTACAACGAAAAGCGTGTAGACCTTAATGCGGGCATAAAAGTTAGAACTTTAGACTTCAACGAAAATGGTGATTTGGTTAAACAAATCATTCAAACCACTGTTGGTAGAGTTCTATTTAATGAAAAAGTGCCAGAACGTGCAGGTTACGTAAATGATGTACTTACTAAAAAGTCTTTAAGAGACATTATTGGTAATGTATTAAAAGCTACTAGTGTACCGGAAACAGCTGAGTTTTTAGATGAAATTAAAGACCTTGGTTTCCACTTTGCATTCAAAGGTGGATTGTCATTTAGTTTAGGTGATATTATTATCCCTGCTGAAAAACAAGGAATGATTGATGGTGCCAATCAATTGGTAGAAGGAATCATTGCAAATTATAACATGGGTCTAATTACTAATAACGAACGTTACAATCAGGTAATTGACATCTGGACTTCAACGAATGCCGAATTGACTGAATTGTCTATGAAGCGTATTCGTGAAGATCAACAAGGTTTCAACTCTGTATATATGATGCTTGATTCAGGAGCTCGTGGATCTAAAGAACAGATTCGTCAGCTTACTGGAATGCGTGGTTTAATGGCTAAGCCTAAAAAGTCCAATGCAGGTGGTGGAGAAATCATTGAAAACCCAATTTTATCTAACTTTAAAGAGGGTTTATCAATTTTAGAATACTTTATCTCAACTCACGGTGCGCGTAAAGGTCTTGCCGATACCGCACTTAAAACTGCAGATGCGGGTTACCTAACTAGACGATTGGTAGATGTTTCTCAGGATGTAATAGTTTACGATCAAGATTGTGGTACGCTGAGAGGTGTTGAAGTAAGTGCACTTAAGAAAAATGAAGAAGTCGTCGAAACTTTAGAAGAAAGAATCGTTGGTAGAACATCCTTAAATGACGTTTATAACCCGCTAAATGACGAACTTTTAGTTGAAGCAGGTCATGAAATTTCTGAAGCAATTGCTAAGAAAATTAGTGAAGCACCTATTGAATCTATAGAAGTAAGATCACCGTTATCATGCGAAGCCAAAAAGGGAATTTGCGTAAAATGTTACGGTAGAAATCTTGCAACTGGTAAAACGGTTCAAAGAGGTGAAGCTGTTGGAGTAGTGGCAGCGCAATCTATTGGAGAACCAGGAACGCAGCTTACACTTAGAACATTCCACGTTGGAGGTGTAGCAGGTGGTGTATCTGAAGAGAATAAACTTACTGCTAAGTTTGATGGTATTGCTGAAATTGACGAATTAACGACAGTTAAAGGCGAAACATCCGGTGGCGAACCAGTTGATATTGTAATATCCAGAACGTCTGAATTGAAAATCGTTGAAAAAAGATCGGGTGTTACATTAAGCACAAGTAATATCCCATACGGTTCTCATATTGCCATAAAAAGTGGGGATGTAGTAGCCAAAGGTGATGTCATCTGTAAATGGGATCCATATAACGGCGTAATTATCTCTGAATTTCCAGGAAAAATTGCCTACGAAGATATAGAACAAGGTGTTTCTTACCAAGTAGAAATAGATGAGCAAACCGGATTCCAAGAAAAAGTAATTTCAGAATCGAGAAATAAAAAGTTAATTCCAACACTTTTAATTCAAGATGCAAAAGGCAATACTATCAGGTCATACAATTTACCAGTAGGAGCGCATTTAATGGTTGATAATGGTGAAAAAATTAAAACAGGTAAAGTTTTAGTTAAAATACCACGTCGCTCAGCTAAATCTGGTGATATTACTGGTGGTCTTCCGCGATTAACTGAACTTTTTGAAGCTCGTAATCCTTCCAACCCAGCAGTGGTTAGTGAAATTGATGGCGTGGTTTCATTTGGTAAAATAAAACGTGGAAACAGAGAAATTGTTATTGAATCTAAAACAGGTGATATCCGCAAATATTTGGTAAAATTATCTAGCCAGATTTTAGTACAAGAAAATGACTACGTGAAGGCAGGAATGCCTTTATCTGATGGTTCTGTTACACCTAATGATATATTAAGTATTAAAGGACCTGCAGCTGTACAACAGTATTTGGTGAACGAAGTTCAGGAAGTTTACCGTTTACAAGGTGTGAAAATTAATGACAAACACTTTGAAGTTATTGTACGTCAAATGATGCGTAAGGTTCGTATTATCGATTCTGGAGATACATTATTCTTAGAAGATCAATTGGCTCACGCCTCAGATTTTATTGAAGAAAATGATAAAATTTTCGGAATGAAGGTAATTGAAAATGCAGGTGGATCGCATAATTTAAAACCAGGTCAAATTGTAACCGCCAGACAATTGAGGGATGAAAATTCTTCATTGAGAAGAGAAGATAAGGACCTAGCTACAGCGCGCGATGCACAGCCAGCAACCGCAACTCCAATTCTTCAAGGTATTACAAGAGCATCGCTTCAAACCAAGTCATTTATTTCAGCAGCATCGTTCCAGGAAACTACCAAGGTTCTTAACGAAGCAGCTGTGAATGGTAAAATTGATACGCTAGAAGGATTAAAAGAAAATGTAATTGTTGGTCATAAAATTCCAGCAGGTACAGGTGTTAGACGCTACGATACCATTATTGTAGGTTCTAAAGAAGAATTTAATCAAATGATGAAAGCGAAAGAAGAAATGAATTATAACTAACATAAAAGGCTTCTTTACGGAAGCCTTTTTGTTTTGATAAAAAATCTTTAAATTATGGCAGAAGAAAAGAAAGCCCAGAAAAAACAAGGACAAATCAATATCGAACTAGATGAAAAAGTTGCGGAAGGTATTTATTCTAACTTAGCAATTATCAATCATTCGGTGTCAGAATTTGTGATCGATTTCGTGAGCATTATGCCTGGAACTCCGAAAAGTAAAGTTAAATCCAGAATTATATTAACGCCACAACACGCCAAAAGGCTTTTAAAAGCAATGGCTGAAAACGTTAAGCGTTTTGAAACTGCTCATGGTGAAATAAAGGATTATGAACAACCACCGATTCCTTTAAACTTTGGGCCAACTGGTCAAGCATAAAATGGTAAAAACCCTTAGATTATTTCATCTGAGGGTTTTTTATTTAAAGCAGTTTAGATATTTAAGCCACTTCCATTTTTTTCTTAAAGCACTGTAAAGCTCCCGAAGGGCATTTCTTTACTTGCGACATAATTTTATATGCTGGTGCACCATCTAAATTAATCCACGGTATAACCGTTTGTCTGAAAACAGCAGATAATCCTTTAGCACACTTTTCAGCGTTAATACATTTGCGGGGATTGTAGGTGACAGTAATTTCATCGTTACTAAACACATTTGGATCTGTATTCATTAGTAGCTCAATTTGGGGTTGATACTATATCAAATGTAATCAAAAAATTCGATTAAAAACATAAAACTTCGATAAAATACATATCATAATTTGCTAAGTCTATGAAAAACAAGCTATTTCGTTACACATGCTGCAAGATTTTTCCTATTTAAATTCCGAAGTAAAATGAAATTTAATATTGGGATATTTTTGTTGCGTCATTTGCAAAGAAAAAGCAGAGTCCGCTAAAAACACCAATTGATTTTGTTTGTCTTTTGCTAAAAACCGTTGTTTTACTCTTATAAATTCGAGGTATTCTTCGCTTTTTTCATTATCAGTTTCAATCCAGCAAGCTTTGTGTACGTTCAGGTTTTCGTATGAACATTTTGCACCATATTCGTGTTCTAATCTGTATTGAATAACCTCATATTGTAACGCACCAACGGTTCCGATTACTTTTCTTCCGTTTAGTTCTAAGGTGAACAGCTGTGCAACACCTTCATCCATTAATTGGTCTATACCTTTAAAAAGCTGTTTAGCTTTTAAAGGGTCGGCATTGTTTATATATCTGAAATGCTCAGGTGAAAAACTTGGGATACCCTTGTAGTGAATTTCTTCTCCTTCGGTTAGAGTATCACCAATTTTAAAGTTTCCGGTATCATGTAAACCTACAATATCGCCAGGATATGAAATATCAACAATCTCTTTCTTCTCTGCGAAAAAAGCATTTGGGCTTGAGAATTTAAAGTTTTTACCATGTCGAACATGCAGATAAGGGGTGTTGCGTTTAAACATCCCCGACACTATTTTTACAAATGCTAATCTATCTCTATGGTTAGGATCCATATTGGCATGGATTTTAAATACAAATCCTGAAAACTTATCTTCTTTTGGTTCTACCAAGCGTTCTTCGCTATATTTTGGTTTTGGTTTTGGAGCAATGGCGACAAAACAGTCTAACAATTCTCTTACACCAAAATTATTTAAGGCGGAACCAAAAAACACAGGTTGAAGCTGTGCGTCTAAATAGGTTTGTTGGTCAAATTTAGGGTAAACACCTTCCACTAACTCTAATTCATCCCTTAGAGTATTAGCAGATTTTTCACCGATGAGTTTGTCTAATTCTGGGGTGTTTATATCAGAAATTTCAATGGTTTCTTCAATGTCTTTTCGACTATCACCACTAAATAAATTAACGTTTTGCTCCCAAATATTGTAAATACCCTTGAAATCGTACCCCATTCCTATGGGGAAACTTAGTGGTGTAACAGTCAGGCCGAGCTTTTGTTCAATTTCATCTAACAAGTCAAATGCATCTTTACCTTCACGATCCATTTTGTTAATAAATACAATCATCGGAATTTTTCGCATGCGACAAACTTCAACCAATTTCTCGGTTTGCTCTTCTACACCTTTGGCAACATCAATCACAACAATTACACTGTCTACCGCTGTTAGTGTTCTAAACGTGTCTTCGGCAAAATCTTTGTGGCCAGGCGTATCTAGAATATTAATTTTATAACCATTATATTCAAAAGCCAAAACCGAGGTAGCAACTGATATACCACGTTGGCGCTCGATTTCCATAAAGTCGCTAGTAGCTGCTTTTTTAATTTTGTTATTTTTTACAGCCCCAGCTTCTTGAATGGCACCACCAAATAACAATAATTTTTCGGTAAGTGTTGTTTTTCCAGCATCGGGATGCGAGATGATTCCAAAAGTGCGTCGTCTGTTAATTTCTTCAGTAAAAGTCATAGTTATAAAATGCAAAAGCCGTGCAAAGATACTACTTCAAAATCAAATTATAAGACATGGTTTTTGGGTTTTTAATTTTATGAAAAGATTACAACTTTTTTTATTTTTAGTTGGTATTTTTGTGTGCTATGGAAGAAGAAAAAGTAATTCTAGTTAACGAAAACGACGAGCAAATTGGTACCATGCCAAAGATGGAAGCTCATGAAAAAGCTTTACTTCATAGAGCCTTTTCTGTTTTTGTTTTTAATGAGAATAATGAGCTCATGCTGCAACAGCGCGCGTACTCTAAATATCATTCACCAGGTTTGTGGACCAATACTTGTTGTAGCCATCAACGTGTTGGCGAAACTAATATTGAAGCCGGACGCAGAAGATTACAAGAAGAAATGGGTTTCGTAACCGAATTAAAGGACACCATTTCGTTTATCTACAAAGCACCATTTGATAATGGATTAACCGAACATGAATTTGATCATATTTTGGTAGGTCATTTTAACAATGAGCCCATTTTAAATCCAGACGAAGTTTCCGATTGGAAATGGATGCCGTTAGAAGACGTTAAAAGCGATATGAAAATTCATCCAGAACTTTACACTGAATGGTTTAAGATTATATTCGATAAGTTTTACCAACATTTAATAAGCGCACCACATGAAAGTAACCGTTAGTAGAAGAGCACATTTCAACGCTGCCCACCGTTTATACCGTAAAGACTGGAGTTATCAGAAAAACGATGAAATTTTCGGAAAATGCAACAATCCAAATTATCACGGGCATAATTACGAACTTATAGCGAGTGTAACGGGCAGTATTGATCCAGAAACTGGTTATGTGATAGATGTAAAAGTGTTAAAAGATATAATCAAGCTGGAAGTTGAGGACGCTTTCGACCATAAGAACTTGAATCTTGATGTACCTGAATTCGAAAATTTAAATCCTACAGCCGAAAATATCGTCGTAGTAATTTACAACAAGATCAAAGCTAAATTGGATAAAAATTTAGATTTAGAAGTGACACTTTACGAAACACCTCGTAACTTTGTGCGCTATTCTGGCAATTAAACTATGAGCGTGCAATCGTTTTATCCCTTAAAATTTAGGCCCATTTTAAAAGAAAAAATATGGGGTGGCACTAAATTAAAATCAGTTTTAAATAAACCATCGGTTTCTGAAAATACTGGCGAAAGTTGGGAAATTAGCGATGTTGAAGGTGATACGTCTATTATTGATAATGGCGAATTTTCAGGAAAATCGCTGAGTTGGCTACTAAATAATTTTAGCCATGAAATTTTAGGAGAAAAGAATGCGGTCATATTTGGAACCAAATTTCCTTTACTCATCAAGTTTATCGATGCCAAAGAAGATTTATCTATCCAACTACATCCGAATGATGAATTGGCGGCAAAGCGACACAATTCCTTCGGAAAGACCGAAATGTGGTATGTAATGCAAGCCGATGAAAATGCCAATTTAATTGTTGGGTTCAATCAAAATATGACACCCGAAACCTATCTTCGGCATTTGCAATCTAAAACGCTTACCAAAATTTTAAATTTCGAACTTGTAAAAACTGGTGATACTTTCTTTATTGAAGTTGGTCGTGTGCACGCTATAGGAGCCGGTGTGATGCTGGCAGAAATTCAGCAAACCAGTGATATTACTTACCGGGTTTACGATTGGGATAGAGTAGATGACCAAGGGAATGAACGTGAGCTCCACAACGATTTGGCTATAGATGCTATCAATTTTAAAATGGAGAACAACTATAAGGTAAGTTATTCAAAACAACTAAATACCTCTAACGAGATGGTAACTTGTCCTTATTTTACAACCAATTACATCGATTTGGCTGGTGAAATTGAAAAGCACAATAACCTTGATTCATTTATCATTTATCTATGTGTAGAAGGCGTTTTCACTATAAAAGTAGGTAGTAACATGACTAGAGTTAAACAAGGTGAAACCATATTATTACCAGCAGCTATTAAGACTTATCAGTTATCATCTTCTGAAGCAAAATTATTAGAAGTTTATGTTTAGTTGAAATTACTGATTTATACACTTTATGAGCCACATATTTACTACTTTTGCATCGAAATTAAATAAATCAAATTATGGCTAATAAAAGAAATTTAAAAAAAGATATAAATTACGTTTTGGGCGATATCATTGAAGCTGTTCAAGTATGGGAACTCACCAATGCTGAAAAAGCTACCAAAGAAGGTGATGCGATAATTGACGAAGCTATTGAAGTTTTTGACGAACTAATTGCAAAAGTAAACGATCGTAGTGTTGAAGATAAGAAAGCTCATTTTAAAGCGATTAATACTGAGCTAGAAGCCAAGGGTCGCGCACTTATCGAAAAAATAAACAATTTAGGATAATTAGATTTGCATATTTAAATTTCTAAATTAAATTTGCGGTCTATTAATGCCGATGTAGCTCAGCTGGCTAGAGCAGCTGATTTGTAATCAGCAGGTCGTGGGTTCGAGTCCCTCTATCGGCTCTTAAAATTCCAATACTTAAAAAGTGTTGGATTTTTTTATTTTATAGGGTAAAGGGACAAAAAGTTTATTCTCAAGGACGGTCGAGGGAAGTCACTCTATTTACTCAAATAAAACTCCTATCTTGAAAAAGGATTGAAGTTTTTTAAGGTGTCAACTTAATTGTGGTTGCGTTTCAATTCATCTAAAGTTTCCTTTAGTTTTACTCCATATTTGGATTTTCTAATTTTCGGAGTTAATACTTGATAAATAGTATCTAAGTATTTGATGTTCACGTCGGGTATTTCAGTTAAAGCAAGATACGGCGAAACTTCACTATTCTTATGATTAATTGCAAAATTGATGGTATATAAGTATTTGTTAGTTACCAGTTTGCTATATTGCTTATCATAATTCATTATATAGGTTGAATCTTCTGACGCCTTTTGAAGCTGCTCTTGAATAAGGTCTAAATTTTTATCATTAAACCGCGACATTATTTTTAAATATTCTTCTAGTACTTTTTGTTGTTCGGAACCAGTTACTTTAGCATCAAAAACGAAATTTTTCAGATTAGAATTAACGACAATTTCACCTTTGTCAGCAAAAATGGCCAAAGCATTATTATCACTTTTGCTTTTATTGAGTCTTAGAAACAGCACTTCAGGTTCTGCTAAATCGCGTTCGAATTTAAAAGTATTGTCACCATTAAAATATACCGAATCGATAATCACCATTGTGGTATCCTGAAATTTTTCAAGGTATAAACTTCCTTTTTTAAGGTCTTCTATGGTTCCTGATATTACTAAATCGGCAGGTTTATCGGTACAGCTGAAAATTGCAATAACCGTAAGTAATAAATATAAATTGCGCATTAAGATTTAAATTAGAGTTTGCAAATATCAGTTTTATTTGTTTAAAATTTATCCTGCTGCTGCTATTTTCATAAGTTCGGCACAAAGAATGGCGCCGTAGGTTCCAACAACGTAACCAAAAACTGCCAACAAGGCACCTACAGTTGCCAACGAAGGATGAAAAGCTGCCGCTACAACCGGAGCAGAGGCCGCGCCGCCAACATTTGCTTGACTTCCTACAGCCAAGAAAAAATAAGGTGCTTTTATCAATTTTGCCACTAATATTAATAAGCCTGCATGAATGGCCATCCAAACTAAACCAATCAAAATTAACCCGGGATTTTCTAAAATTTTCCCTAGATCCATCTTCATTCCGATAGTGGCAACCAACACATAAATAAAAATACTTCCTATTTTGCTCGCACCAACGCCTTCGTAGTTACGTGCTTTGGTAAAGGAAAGTAATACGCCAATAAAAGTTGCGATAGAAATTAACCAGAAAAATCCGCTTCCAAATGAAGATAAAGCGCTTTTCGGATTGCTTACCGATTCAAAGTTGGAATACAAAAAACTTGATATATGATCCGCCCCAAAATGGGCTAAACCTACCGCAACAAAAGCAAACATTAAAATAATCATGTAATCAGTTAAAGTGGGGTTGCGGGTAACACTTTTACTAAATTCTTCAACTTTTTGCTGCAATTCGTCTATGGCTGAATTATCGGCTTTTAACCATTTGTCAATTTTCTTCCGTTTTCCTATACCAAGTAATATAACAGCCATCCAAATATTAGCCACGACAATATCAACTAGAACCATACCGCCGTAGAGTTCTTGATTGTATTCATAAATTTCTAACATGGCCGCTTGGTTAGCGCCACCACCAATCCAACTTCCTGCCAAGGTTGCCAAGCCTCGCCATACGGCATCGAAACCTGCACCTCCAACAGTTTCTGGAGAAAATGTAGAAATAATTAAAATGGCTATTGGTCCGCCAATGACGATACCAATTGTGCCAGTGAAAAACATGATGAGTGCCTTCCAGCCTAAATTGAAAATAGCCTTTAAATCTATACTTATAGTTAATAGAACTAAAGAAGCTGGAAGTAAATACCTACTTGCGATATAATAGGTTTGGGTAGTTTCAGCTGAAATGATATTTAATGAATTGAAAATTGCAGGCAACATATAACACATTAAAAGGCCGGGTACTATAGTGTAGAATTTTTTCCAAAAACCTGTTTTGATGGATTCGGTGTAAAAAACAAATCCTAAGCATAGCATTAAAATTCCAAAGACAATCGCGTCATTGGTGAAGATGGTTGGATAGTTCATAATTGTTTTTTGTTAGGGCTGCAAAATACCAAAATTAATATCATAAAAAAAGTGACTATTAGGTCACTCTTTATTTTTTGTGTTGCGGTTGTGTTCTTTTAGATATTGCGACAGCATCCATTCTATTTGGCCATTGGTGCTGCGAAACTCGTCAGCAGCCCATTTTTCAACGGCATTCAGCAGTTCTTCATTTATTCTCAAAGCAAAAGCCTTTTTTTTGGACATTATTTTTTTGATTTGTTAATTTTTCGTTGAAAGTAAATTGCCAAAACAGGTAATGCCACACAAAAACCTACTAAAATTGGCAGAAAATAAGGACTTATGCCTTGTTCTGGAAAATGTGTGCTTATTACAATATTGTGTGTAATATAGCCGAACATTAGGCACATAAAAAAATTGAATATCCTCAAAAATCTAACACTAAATTTGTAATTTTTATGCGCATTTTCCTGTGTAATATTTACGCTGTAATTATGTATATGCGGATATAAGTTTAAAATAAATAATAGAATATAAATTCCAGTAGCAACAGAAGGAATGATAAAAAGTGTGTTTTTACTACCGTAATCATCTGCAATCCCTGCCGCGTTAAAATGTGTTGGTATTATATCTGGTAAGGATTGATACTCCATAAAGACATAACACCACATAATAATAAGAATAGCTATACTAGCTAATTCTGCGATATAATCTACAGTTTCAAAAGGAACTTTTATTTTTGGTCTGTCGCTATACATTACCTGTTTTTTTCTCTTTCAAAAATAATTAGGTTTTGCGCTTGATTGATGTGATTTAATTGCCAACCTTCACGCGCATATTGATTAAGAATATCTTCAATCTTTTGTGCTCGTTTTGTGATGCCTAAACTAGGTGTGATGGTTTTATACTCTTTCATTTTCTAGTGATTTAAAGTTCCAGCATTTACAACGGGCGCAGCTTCTTTATCTCCGCAAAGTACTACCATTAAATTACTGACCATGGCGGCTTTGCGTTCATCATCTAAGTCCACAACTTTCTTTTTGCTCAGTTGGTCAATAGCCATTTCAACCATACTAACAGCACCTTCAACAATTTTATGTCTTGCCGCAACAATGGCCGTGGCTTGCTGTCTTTTAAGCATGGCATTGGCAATTTCCTGAGCGTATGCGAGATAACCAATGCGCGCTTCTAACACTTCAATACCAGCGATTAGTAAACGTTCTTCAATTTCTTTTTCAAGTGCTTCACTTACTTCGTTAACGCTGGAACGTAAGGTGATGTCTTCATCATGACCTTCATCAGCAAAATTATCGTAAGGATACATGCTCGCTAATTTTCTAACCGCTGCATCGGTTTGCACACGGACAAAATTTTCGAAATTGTCAACGTCAAAGGCTGCTTTGTAAGTGTCAAAAACCCGCCAAACCAAAATGGTACTGATCATTATGGGATTACCAAGTTTATCGTTTACTTTAAGTCGTTCGCTATCAAAATTGCTAGCCCTTAATGAAATTTTCTTTTTGGTATAAAAAGGATTTACCCAATAAAATCCATTTTTCTTAATGGTGCCGACGTACTCACCAAATAACAAAAGTACACGCGAATTGTTGGGTTGAACCATTACAAATCCAAAAGCCATAAAGAGCGAAGCTACAACCAGTAATACGATTAATGGGTGTCTAAATGCGACTAATAAAGCAATACTTCCAAAAAACATGGCTATAAACATAAAAAGCATAAAGTAGCCATTTGCAAGTTCAATAATTTTTTCTTCTTTCATTTTTTTAAATTTTAGGTTGAATCATTATGGTATTAAAATGATATCGTAAAGATATATAAAAATTACGATTGTGCAAATAAAATTTTTGTTGCTTAATAAAAATAAGAAGACCAATAAAATAAATTAGAGAAATTATATCTCCTTAAGATAATTTAAATAAAACAAAAAGTTAAATAGAAGAAATTACCAAACAAGATTTGTGTTTGGCATGAGATTTGATTTTTATATTATAGTTTATTGTGAAACATTATTTTTGAATATCTTTTCAAAAAGTTTCATAGTAAGTTGGTTGGTTAGTAAAAAGCACCGTGGTTGGTGCTTTTTTTTATTTATTGAGTTTGTCAATAAAAGTTGTTATAGTGGTGATCAACTCCGGATTTATTTTTCTAAAACCTTCGTTATAGGATTTGGAATTTTCTAAATCGTCTCCATCAATGGTAAACAATACGTGATTCATATTATCTATAATTACGATTTCAGAATTTGGCAAAGCTTCATTCAGTAGTTTTGCTTCTTCAACTGAAACTTGTAAATCTTTGGTGCCATTAACAATTAGCACAGGTATTTCGAGGCTGGAAATGATTTCAGCGGGATTGTACTGCATCCAGTTCATCATAAACGGTTGTAATTCTATGTTGAAAAGCGAAGCTAGTGCTGGAGAATAGTCAGTAGTGGTTTTTCCAGATTTCAAAATACCGAACACACGTTTGGTTTCTTCAATAAAAAATGGTGCCGTTTTGCCAACTTGTTCCGTGATAACCATGCTTATGTCTTGTCCTGCACCAGCTAATGAAATAAAAGCATCGGCTTTGCTTGAGGCCAGCATTCCTACCAAACTTCCTTGACTGTGTCCTATTACTACAATATTTTTATACGTATTTTTTTCATTGAAATAATCCACAATATTTTGGGCGTCGGTTACAAAATCGTCAAACATAATATTAGGATCAACCTTGCCTTTAAGAATTTGTTTTACTACGCGCTTGTCGTATCTAAAGGTAGCGATGTTATGTTTGGTTAAGGATTCGGCCAATGATTTAAGCGAATTGCTTTTCATGAAATTCTGATTCCCATTTCTATCGGTTGGTCCGGATCCTGCAATGATGATGGCTAAGGTTGTTGCAGTGTTATTGTCAAGTTCAAGTAAGGTACCATCTATATGTTCACTAATAGCAATTTCTTGACTTTTGAAATTATCTGTTTGAGAAGAAGCACTAAACACTTGAAGCAGGAAAAAGAATGCGATGATGAATTTCATAAGTATGTGTTTAATGATGTCTTGATTTATAAAATAATATTCTGAATCTAAAGTACGTAAAATCCTTTCCGATATTGTATTTAATTATACAATGTATGTCAATTTAATAGATAAATTAAATCTCAAGATTATGCATTTCATCGATTATAAGTGATATTATGTCTTTAAATGTTAAATTATCATGTATTTCATCGATTAAATATGTTTTTAAACGTCACAATTAAAATATAATATTACTTTTGAAGTGTACTAAAATTTAGTTTTTAGTTCAATGGATTAATTAATTAATATTTGCATATGTTGTTGATGTTAGAGACCCTAAATCTACTGCATATATAAAGCAAATTAGGGAAACCGAGGTTGAGGGACCTCGGTTTTCTATTTTATATACCTAAAGGTTAAATTAATTCGTGGCTGAATAGATTGTTTCGTTTTCGCAATTTGATGTAACCAATGGTGTTGCATTTCACCTTTCATTATTAGTAAGCTGCCGTGGTTCAGAATTAACTTGTATTTTTCATTTAACAGTTTTCTATGTTTAAAATGAAATGGTCTTTCTTCACCAAAACTGACCGATGCAATTACGGGGTTAGTTCCTAATTCTTTTTCGTTATCAGCATGCCAACCATTGCTGTCTTGTCCGTCGCGATATAAATTGAGAAGCACAATATTGAATGTTGTTTCAGCGATTAGTTCCACTTCATTTTTAATTTGTTCAAGTAGTGCTGTGAATTTTTTTGGATACATGGTTATATTCGAATAGGAATAAGATTTTTCAGTACTACCATAAAGCGCCGTCAGTCGCGGCTGTTTGTAGGTTTTGCCAAATACCCTAATATCATCATGCTGCCAGTCGGTATCCTTAAATAGGTTGTTAAAAAAAACATCGGCAATTGACTTGTTGTAAAAATTTGGAATATAAATTAATTCAGCATTGGGTAGTTGAAGGTGTGTTTTTTCAGAATTGAATAAAGTCATCAAGCAATTTTTATCTAAATTAGCTAAAAGAAATGCAAATGCGCAAAAACATTTTTCAAAAAGTTCAATGTATTCTTTGGTTTCAATGCATTTGTTTTTTCGCTTCAGCGCAGCTACCCGAAGGGTTTGTTTACGTTAAAGAAGCTATTCCCGATATAGAAGTATCCTTAAGTTATTTCGGCACCGAAAATTTTGTAGGCGATACGATTAATGGATATCGTGCGCATAAATTAATATTAAGTTCGGCCTCAGCAAAAGCTTTGGCAAAAGTACATGCCGAACTTCAATCGAAAAACTTGTGCCTTCTAGTATTTGATGGTTATAGGCCGCAAACAGCTGTGAATCATTTTGTAAATTGGGCTAAAGATTTGAATGATACGCTTCAAAAATCTAAATTTTATCCAAAAGTAGAAAAGCGGTATTTGTTCCGGGATGGTTATATCGCGTCGCGTTCTGGTCATAGCCGAGGCAGCACTATCGATCTTACGCTTATTGATGGCAACACAGGCAAACAGTTAGATATGGGAACGCCTTTTGACTTTTTCGGCTTAGAGTCCGCCGTGAATTATAAAGAATTAAGTTTGGAGCAGAAATCTAATAGAGCAATATTGCAACATGTCATGCAAAAACACGGATTTAGAAACTATCCTCAGGAATGGTGGCATTTTACCTTGCGAAATGAACCGTTTCCAGATACGTATTTTGATTTTTTTGTAGAATAGATTAGAACGTTACAAATACCAATAAGCCCAAAACATCAAGCCAAATTGTAACGGAATTCTTAATATTAAAATCCATTGCGGTATACCTGCCGAAGCTTTTTTTCCAGATAACATATACAAATGTACAAGCAAAAACACAGCAAGCATTGACATAATCCCATAAATTGAAATCACTTTTAAAGCGGGAATACAGAGAGAAATGCCTAGTGCAATTTCGGCAGCGCCACTCAAATAAACTAGTAATTTATGATTTGGCAGATAGCGTGGCATGATGCGCATGTATGCTTTAGGTTTGATAAAATGCATTATTCCGGCAAAAACATACATAAGTGCCATAATATAAAAGTGGATAGGTTCAGTCATTTTTATAAGTATTAAAGTTAATGCCAATACCGTAATTTTTGAAGTCGTTATTGAGTAAAGTTGAGGTAAAGCCATTATTTTTTTTGAAGGCAATCCAAGAATTATCGGCTATAAACACGCGTTTTATAAAGGTGCGAGATGCTTCAATTTTATCAGTAAACGGCAATAATGGTCTAAAATTAGTCGGAATATTAATCACATCATCGCCCGATTTAATTTCCTTGTATTTTTTATTTGGCAGTAGTTTATCATTATCGTCGGTATAACCTAAAACTTGTAGCGAAATAAATACACCCTCTTTGGGGATAAAAATACTGTAGTTGCTTAGATCTAATTCATAAAAATTACCATCTTTTTCATTGGCAACAAAAACGATGTTTTGATTGGTAATTTCTTTTCCTGGAATACCATTATTATTTCGATAGAATTTCACCTTAAATAGGGTAGAAAATTCATATTTTTCAGCATTAGAAACTTTACGCTTATTCCAATCTTTAGATTCTGGTGTAATAGGAAATTGAACAGAAGTGATTTTCCTTGTTTTTGAATCATCAAATTGAAACAATACAGCAATTTCAGATTCTATAGTTGGCAGCCAGCAGTTGTAATAATCGTCGTCTAAATAGGGTTTAAGTTTTTCTTTTTTGAATTTCTTATTCAACTTTACACTTAGTACCACTTCGTCTAGCGTAGCAGTTTCTGAAGTTAAAAAAATTTCATTGTTCAGATTAACAGTAGCAATAGAAATCTTGGTATAACCTAAGGCGGAAATAAAAAGAGAATCGATATCTGGATATATATTATTGTTAAAAATAAAAATGCCTTCGTCATCGGCAAATAAGCCTTGACCATTACCAAATGCCACGGTTGCAAAAGATACTGGTAGTTTGTTTTCTTTATCTAAAATTTGAATTTGAGCCAATGTACCTTGGCAACAACAAAAAAAGATAACAATAAACCTGAACATAGAGTAGTATTAAGAGAAGGCTAAGGTATCAAAATATTAATCAATGGCGTTTTTTGTAATAAAGTATCTCCAACCAATAATGGCTAGCTGCCATTTTTTTGCTTTAGAAAGATCTAGTTTTTGTTTGGTAAAACTAGGTAGCAGTAATTTGTTGAGCGAGGCTAAAAATTTATAAATTAATTTTGTCATGTTTTATGCTACAAATGGTAGTTGTATTCTCTAAATTACTTCAAATTACAAAATTTCTAATAATTTGAAATAAAAATGTTAAAGTTGAGGTTTACAATTCTACTTTACAAGCGGTTAGGGATTGCTAACTTTTTTGGTAATGTTTCAAATTAAATTTTAAAATAGCATATTCCTATATTTACACTATTCTAAAGTGTTTTTAAATTTAATTTTAAAAGAGAAAACCATAGGAATATCCCTAAAAATTAAATAAAAGTATGAAGTTATTTTACGCGCTGATTGCCTCTTTTATTGGCAGTTCCATGTTTGCCCAAATAGTTGTTATTAATGAATTAGATTGCGATACACCAGGTGTGGACGATAAGGAGTTTGTTGAGCTTAAATCGGCAACACCAAATTTCCCGTTGGATGGTTTTATTTTAGTGTTTTTTAATGGCTCTGCTTCTGGCGGAAACCGAAGCTATCTTGCATTAGATTTGGCTGGCTACACCACTGACAGCAATGGTTTGTTGTTAATTGGTAGCACTACTGTTGTTCCTTTTCCGCAGTATATTATTCCGCCTAACGTTATTCAAAATGGCGAAGACGCTCTGGCCATTTATCAAGCATGCATAGATGATTTTCCTGGTGAAACCCTAGCAACGCAAACCAATTTAATAGATGCTCTTGTGTATGGCACAAACGACCCAATAGCAACAGGATTGTTAGAATTATTAGGTGTGAACGAACAAATAAACGAAGGACCTAATAATAACACAAATTCAATTCAGCGTTTTGTTGACGGTGAAGGCAATGTGTTTTACGAAGCAACCACACCAACGCCAAGACAAAATAACGATGGCAGCGGTATTATTTTCAACGGTATCACTATTTCCGTGCCACAAGAGATGTACAATGAAGGAGATGTGTTTGATATCACATTCACAGCCGATTTTGTGGTAAGTGAAGATTTTACATTTACCATTAGTTTGAATAACGATGGATTTAATGAAGAAGATTTTACAGGAGATACGACTTTAACTATTCCAAATGGGGAAAGTGCCGTTTCTACTACTATTAACATCATTGACGACGATTTTGACGAAGGCGACGAAGTCATGAAAATAAGAATTCTCAACCTTGAAGAGCCTTATATAAAAAATAATAGCGTTGTTGAAGTACGGATCGTCGACAATGATTTTGTCATGGCACCTTGGGGAACGCCCATCAATCCAACTTATGGCATAGTTGAAAGTACACGGCCAGATGGTTATTACAATTCATTAAATGGTTTAGCAGGCGATGATTTAAAGCAAGCCTTACAAAATATTATTGCCGATCAAAACAAGGTTAGGATACATAGCTATGCCGATGTTATAGATATACTTAAAGCCGCCGATCAAAATCCACTAAACAGCAATCAAGTTTGGTTAGTGTACAGAGAAGAAGGCAAACCAAAACTTGATTTTCAAACAGGTTCTAGCGGTGTTGGAAAATGGAATAGAGAACACACCTATCCAAGATCGCGTGGTGGTTTTAATAGCATTGATGATGATGATATTGCCGATGGTATAGATTTTTTCTGGATAACCAATGCAGATTCCTTGAGACACGGTAACTCCGATGCACATGCTTTAAGAGCCGTAGATGCTTCTGAAAATAGCAGTCGCGGCAATCAGCATTACGGTCAATACAATGGTCCAGCTGGGACTCTAGGTGGATTTAAAGGTGATGTTGCGAGAGGTGTACTTTACATGGATATTAGATTTAATGGTCTATCTGTTGTAGATGGGTTTCCTAATGTTACTGGGCAGTTGGGTGATTTACAAACCATTCTTACTTGGCACAGAAATGATGCACCCGACGATTTTGAAATGAATCGCAACAACGTGGTGTACGAATGGCAACATAACCGAAATCCTTTTATTGATTTACCTGATTTGGTTGAATATATTTGGGGCAATATGGTTGGTGAAGTTTGGGATCAAGAGTTGAGTATCACAGACTCTGCTTTAAATCAGCTAAAAGTTTATCCAAATCCCGCTAAGAATTATCTGCAATTTACAGGGGTTAATAACCCTATGGATGTTACAATTCTTACCATGGAAGGAAGACAATTGCAATCGCAGCGTATTTATAATGATGTAATTATGGATATAAATCTTTCTTCAGGAATGTATTTGCTTAATATCACCAGCGAAGGTCAAACAGCAATTAGGAAAATTTTGGTGCAATAAAAAACACCCTAATTCAATTATAAATTAAGGTGTTTCTGATATTTAGATTTGTGCTTTTATTCAGTTAATTTGGAAATTTTTAGCTTGCCATTACTTAAGCCATACTCCATAACAACGGCACCGTTTTTTTCTGAAAAGGTATCTTCTATCTCTTGACCGTCATCATTTTGAAGCCTTACTTTAATATTGGTTATATTATTATTCTTGTTGCGCTTAAGTTTTGAATAGCTCATGGTTACACCAAATTCTTTAAATTTTTTAATTTGAAGTTTTAATTCTTCATCTGTGGTTTCTTTATAAATATAATTGGTAATACCATTTTTTGATTTGTCTGAGTCGTCATTATATTGATAAGAAGCGCCATTTAACTCATAATTCGTAACTGTGTTTTTTGGTTTTAGTGCTAGATGATTTGATAATGCGTTGGTTTTTAATATTATTATTTCTTTTTTATCGGGATAACCTAATTTAGAAAGTATTTTAGAGTCTTTTATCACCTCAATAGATTGAATATCATCTGCATTAATTTTATCAAATTCCGCCCTGCTAATTCGGCTTCCATTTTGGGTGATGACGATAGTGTCGTATTTTGTAATGTAATAATGCATTTTCAGGTTGGATAATGAAGCGTCAATATCATCAAATTGTATATTAGATAGTAATTTAGATTTCATTAATTCCTCATAAAACATAAATGATTTTGTAGGATCTGTTTCATATTTTGGTTTGGACTCTATTTTGGAAACTCCTACAGGATTAATAGAATATTTTTTTTGACTTTTAAGTACAATCTGGATAACGCCATCTTTGTCTGCGTGATTTAATTTTTTAAGTTCTTTTTTATCTTTTATGACAGTCATGCTTTCAATATTATCAGGTAGAATATTTTTCAGTGCTTCTGTACCCACTTGTTTGTTATTGATATAGACAACAATATCGGTATTTGTGAAAATGTTGTTATTTTTTGCACTTGAAGCATTTATGTAAGTTATACTGTCATTTTTATCAATTATTGTTAAAGCATTACTTATTAATTTAATTGATTTCGTACTATCTATTTCAAATCTTATAGAATCGCCTAAGATTTCACTTTTGTTAATCGTTTCTGAAATAAATTTTAAAGAATTAGTTGAACTGTGATTTTTTATGCTTCCAACCCCAAAACTGCCATCGGATGCATTCATTTCAAAATAGAACGGAGCGATTCCGTTTGAGTTTACCATATTATAATTTGCTGTGCCATTTTCAGTGTCAAAATCAACATCAATTTCAGTAATCTCATCTTCATTATTTCGGCTTATCTTTTTAATAATCATTAAAATGTCGTTTTTCTTTAAATCTCCTTTAATAGATTCTAAAGTTGGATCACTCATGTCCTTGGTGAAAATAATTTTAATGTCTTTAGCGTTGCTAGTGGTATCGTTTACAGGATACTCAACTTCTAAAGGCACATAAACGTCTTTGGTGTTCATACTGAGTAAAAACGCTGCTAAAACTGGAATAATCAATATGAATTGAATTTTAAAAATTTGTTTTGATTTTGGTTTGTGTAACATAACGATTCGTTTTTTGATGGTGGAATTATAAAATGTAGTGGTAAATGCCAGCTCTTGATTAGGGATGCTGGTTTTAAGAAGGAGTTTTTGATACAGATGTTGATTCGCGCCCTGGTCATAAACTTTTTGATCGGCTATAAACTCTAAATTTTGCTGCAATTCTTTTTTGTAGAACCAAGCTATTGGATTGTACCAAAACACAATAGCGTATAGTTGCGAAAGCATCATGTCTATAGAATGATACTCTTTTACGTGAATAATTTCATGTTGTAATACCAAGTCAAGTTCTTTAGTACTGAATTGTTTTGGGTTGATAACAATCCAATTAAAAAACGAAAAAGGCGCAGTATTTTGTGCACTCAATACGAGTTTATGGGCTTTCTTTTGTACTGTTTTACTTTTTGAAATTAAATTAAAAAGTGATTTTATGTTTAAAAGTAGTTTAATAAAGAAAGCTACCATGCCAGTGATATAAGCATAAAAAAGCCAATAGATATAGTTAAATGATTTCGGTGAATCGCTAACAGTTGCCTCAGCAAGTAGCAAATTAATATTTGCATTGGTGTGAAATGTAACGGGTTCGTAATAGATATAATTGGAAATTGTAACCAACGGAATTAAAACTGAAATCGCCAATCCCGCTAACAAAAACCACCTGTTTGCATTATAAAAGGTGTGACGCTTTAAGATCAATTGATAAAACAAATAGAATAGGAGCAGAACGAGATTTGCTTTTAAAATATAGTCCATAATTATTGCTTTTTCTCAATTAAAGCAATGATTTCTCTTAGCTCATCAGCGCTAATTTTTTCTTCCTTAGCAAAAAATGACACCACATTTTTATAAGAGCTATTAAAATAATTTTCAATAGCTGTATTCATAAAACGTTTTTTATACGCTTCTTTTTCTACCAAAGGATAGTATTGGTGTGTTTTGCCATAAGCGTTGTGACCTACATATCCTTTGTCTTCCAAATTTCTAATAATGGTTGAGAGCGTGTTATAATGTGGCTTATCTTCTTTAATTTCAAATAGCACATCTTTAACAAAGGCCTTTTGAAGGCGCCATAAAATGTGCATAATTTCTTCTTCTTTATTGGTTAGTTTTTGCACGATATCAATTATTTAATTACAAATTAACAACTAAAAAAGCAGTTATACAACTAAAAAAATAGTTAATTAACTTAAAAAGCAGTTTACAAAAAAACTAGTGGCTCATTCTGTAATGCATTTTGATATCTTATCTTCGCGGATGAAATTTAGAAATTGAAGTATGAGTATCGTATTAGTTTTAGTCGGTTTGGCATTATTAGTAGTAGGAGGCGAGTTTTTGGTGCGTTCGTCGGTAGCCATGTCTTTTAAATTTAAAATATCTAAGTTGGTAATTGGGATGACGGTGGTGTCGTTTGCGACCTCAGCACCAGAATTACTGGTAAGTTTACAAGCCGCTTTGGATGGAAATTCTGATATCGCTCTGGGAAATGTCATCGGTTCAAATATTGCCAATATTGGATTGGTGTTGGGTATTACTGCTATAATTTCTCCTATTGTGGTTGATAGAAGCTTTTATAGACTTAACTGGCCGATGATGATGATGGTCTCAATTGCTTTGTATTATTTTTTAAAAAACGATAATGTTTTAAGTTTTGTTGAAGGATTAATTCTATTTACTTCATTGTTGATTTTTTTAGTAATTTTAATAAGGTCTGCGGCCCGTAACCGTATTGCTAATGTGGAAGAATTAGATGATTCGCTTCAATTGGTTTCTAATTTCAAAATTATATTATGGCTTATTATTGGAGGATCGGCCTTGTATTTTGGGTCAGAATGGTTGGTAGATGGAGCACAACAACTAGCTAAATCAGTTGGTGTGAGCGATTATGCAATTTCGGTTACAGTGATTGCCATTGGTACCTCAGTACCAGAATTAGCAGCGTCGGTAATTGCGGCTCTCAAGCAAGAAAAAGCCATTTCTTTAGGAAATCTTATCGGTTCTAACATTTTTAATATTGCTTCGGTGCTCGGTTTAACGGCGATGATAAAGCCAATTGTGGTAAACCCTAACACTCCAGAAATTTTATCGACTAATATTTTTTGGATGATTGGATTTTCAGCAGTTTTGTTGCCCATGTTGTTCATTCTTAAGAAATATCAAATTTCCAGAATAAAAGGAGCAGCATTGATGTTAGGTTATGCTGTATTTATGGTTTTGATTTTTAGGTAAGCTTCGCAAAAAAAATGACGCCCTCTAAAGGACGCCAAATCAATCAACTTAAAGAATACAATTTTAATTTAAACTACTGCGGATTTAACAGTTTTAATTATTCTGCCCGCTATTTTATAAGGATCACCATTTGAAGCTGGTCTTCTGTCTTCCAACCAACCTTTCCAGTTTCTTTCAACAGTAGCAATAGGTATACGAATTGAGGCGCCTCTGTCAGAAACACCATAACTAAAGTCTGTAATGGAGGCAGTTTCATGTAATCCAGTCAAACGCTGATCATTAAATTCTCCGTAAACTTCTATATGTTCTTTAACTACAGGTCTGAACGCTTCACATATTTTTTCGTAGGTCGCACGGTCGCCACAACTTCTCAAAACTGAGTTTGAAAAATTAGCATGCATACCGGAGCCGTTCCAATCCATATCTTTACCTAAAGGTTTTGGATGGTATTCAATGTAATAGCCATATTTTTCGGTAAGTCGGTCTAATAAATAGCGTGCTACCCACATTTCATCACCAGCTTTTTTAGCACCTTTAGCGAACAATTGAAATTCCCATTGTCCACAAGCTACTTCTTGGTTGATGCCTTCAAAATTTAAGCCTGCTTCAATACACAAATCCGCATGTTTTTCGACGAGTTCTCTTCCATGAGTATTCAATCCACCAACGGAGCAGTAGTACATTCCTTGCGGTTTTGGATAGCCACCTCTAGGGAAACCGAGAGGTAATTCTGTAGCTGTATCCATGATAAAATACTCTTGCTCAAAACCGAACCAGAAATCATTATCATCGTCATCAATCGTAGCTCTACCATTAGAAACATGCGGCGTTCCATCTGGATTTAATACCTCGTTCATTACTAAGTAGCCATTAATGCGCTCAGGATCTGGGTAAATCGCCACAGGCTTTAAAATACAGTCTGATGAACCACCTTCAGCCTGCTTGGTAGAAGAACCATCAAAAGACCAATTGCCAATTTCTTCAAGTGTTCCTTTAAAATTTTCGTGCTCTTCAACTTTGGTTTTACTTCTCATATTTTGGGTTGGGAAGTAACCATCAAGCCAAATATATTCTAATTTAATCTTTGCCATATTGAATAATTTAAGGGTGTTGATATTAGTTATTCGGAGCAAATATAAATTTTTATCATTTCATCAAAAATTTATAGGGTTATTTTGTTGAAAGCAATTAATATTTTTATTGCTACCATATTTTTTATGGGGTTGTTTTGTGAAAACTATAATATTTTTGTCTATAAATGAAAAATTGTTAATAATTTGATGTTGGTTTGTCAATAAAGAACACTTCGATTACATACTTTTGCAAACGTTAAATCACCGTCACATTTAATTATATTAAAACAAACAACCTATGTCAAACTTAAGATTTCACGCAGTAAAAGAATCGATGTCCCGAATACCTGTTCAGATTGAAGAACGTGAACGACGTTCTGAATTATTTGGGAGCCATACATTTAATGAAACCGCTATGCGTCAGCACCTTTCTAAAGATGCTTATAAAGGCGTTATGAGTGCTATAAAAAAAGGAACTAAAATTGATAGAAATATTGCCGATCAGGTCGCATCCTCTATGAAAGATTGGGCATTGTCAAAAGGTGCAACGCATTATACGCATTGGTTTCAGCCACTTACAGGCGCAACAGCCGAAAAGCATGATGCTTTTTTTGAAACTGTTGGTGCTGGTATGGCTGTTGAAAAATTTGAAGGTAGTCAATTAGTGCAGCAAGAGCCAGATGCATCTAGTTTTCCAAACGGTGGCATTCGTAATACATTTGAAGCCAGAGGCTATACCGCTTGGGATCCTACATCTCCTGCCTTTGTTTATGGTACAACTTTGTGTATTCCAACGGTTTTTGTTGCTTATACAGGCGAAGCCTTAGATTATAAAACACCGTTGTTAAGAGCGCTTCAAGCAGTTGATAGTGCTGCAGTTGATGTTTGTAAATATTTTGATAAGAATGTGAAAAAGGTAAACGCTTCATTAGGTTGGGAGCAAGAATACTTTTTAATAGATAGTGCATTGGTTAATTCAAGACCAGATTTGGTTCTAACAGGGCGAACGCTTTTAGGGCATTCTTCAGCAAAAGGTCAGCAATTAGATGATCATTATTTTGGTACTATTCCAAATCGTGCTTTGTCATACATGCGCGATTTAGAGCACGAATGTATGCTTTTAGGAATTCCGGTAAAAACGAGACATAATGAGGTAGCACCAAATCAGTTTGAATTAGCGCCAATTTACGATGAGGCCAACCTAGCCGTAGACCACAATTCCTTATTAATGGATGTGATGAATAAGGTAGCAGAACGTCATAATTTCCGTGTATTATTTCACGAAAAGCCGTTTGCAGGAGTCAATGGAAGTGGCAAGCACAACAACTGGAGCTTAAGTACCGATACTGGGATTAATTTATTGAGCCCGAGTAAAACACCCATGAGTAACCTGCAATTTTTGACCTTCTTTATCAACACCATTAAAGCTGTAAACGAATACGAAGAACTTTTACGTGCTGCCATTGCTTCAGCAAGTAATGATCATAGATTAGGAGCGAATGAAGCGCCACCAGCAATTATTTCAGTATTTATTGGTGCGCAGTTAACCAAGGTTTTACACGATTTAGAAAATGTAACAAAAGGTAAATTATCGCCTCAAGAAAAAACCGACCTTAAGTTAAACGTAGTAGGTAAAATACCTGAAATATTACTCGATAATACCGATAGAAACCGTACTTCACCGTTCGCATTTACTGGTAATAAGTTTGAATTTAGAGCCGTTGGTTCACGCTCTAATTGCGCAAGTGCGATGACCGTTTTAAATACGATTGTAGCCAAACAACTTATCGATTTTAAACAAGAAGTAGATGTTTTAATTGCAAAGAAAGACATGAAAAAGGATGATGCCATTTTTAATGTTTTACGCGAATACATAAAACAATCCAAGCGTATTTTATTTGAAGGTAATGGCTACAGTGATGAATGGGAGAAGGAGGCGAAGAAGCGAAAGTTAAGCAACAACAAAACAACTCCGGAAGCTCTTAAGGCGAAAATATCTGAATCTTCACTTAAACTATTTGAAGATTTAAACGTCATGAACAGGATAGAGTCTGAAGCGCGTTACGAAATTGAAATGGAAGAGTACATTTTAAGAATTCAAATTGAAAGTCGTGTCATTGGTGATATTGCCAGAAACCATGTAGTACCTACGGCAATAAAATATCAAAATACGCTTATTGAAAACGTGAGTGGACTTAAAGAAGTATATGGCACAGGTTTTAAAAAATTAGCCAAAGAGCAAATGAGTTTGATTGAGCAAATTTCTGGGCATATCGAAATGATTAATACCAAGATTACACAGATGATTGATGCCAGAAAATCCGCAAACAATATCGATGATATAGAAAAAAAGGCAGACGCCTATTGCTTTAAAGTAATGCCATTTTTTGATGAAATCAGATACCATTCGGATAAGTTAGAGCTATTAGTTGATGATGAAATTTGGCCGTTAACTAAATACAGAGAATTACTATTTACCAAGTAAGTTAGTATAATTCAGTTTTTACTAAAAAATCCGTTTGTTTTATGAAAAACGGATTTTTTTGTGTTAATAACTAAGTGTTTACTTGTTGAAAACTGGCATTTCAACCATTGAATTTTGCAAGTTATCGAGTTTAGCGGGTTGATAGGCGAAAAAAATATGAAACATTCATTGGCAGTGAGTTAAATTGTTATTTTTGTAGTGCTATTAATCAATATTTGTAAAAATGAAAAAGTTACTATTCAGTGTAGTCGCTTTAGTTTTTGCTACTGTGTTATTAACAATTGACGATTCAGACACTGTTAATGATAAAGAGTTGCAGGACGCAGTTGCCCAAATTGAGAACTTTAAAAAGTCTTAATTTATACTTCCGTTTTGATTCCTGCTTACAGCATAAATTTGGCGCTACAAAAGAAAGACAATAGGATTTATAATTCTATTGTCTTTTTTATTTAGTTAAAAATTAGGTGTTTAGTCAATAAATTCCTTACTTTGTTCTTTATTGCCCCAAATGTGAACTTCAAATTGCTAGTTGTTAGGTCAAAATAGATGAGATTAATAGCAATGAAAAATTCATATAAGTATACTTTATTGAGTGTCATAACATGCTTTGTGATAACCCATAATACAAGAGCTCAACTGCCGGATTCAGAAATAAATAGGGCTGTAAAAAAGGCGTCATTTTTCGATTTTAGAGGTAGTAACATCCTTGACTTAGGTATAGGAACCTCGGTGCCCAATAACGATTTTGACAACCCGCTTTTTGAAATGTATTTTAAAGCTGGCTACAAACGGTATTTAACATCACACATATTTTTATCGATTGATTATCATAAATTTAATCTTGCCAATGAGAATATTGCTAATAATGGTTTTATGTCATTCGATATCAATGTACATGCTATGCTACTTCCATACCAAAAGTTATCACCATTTTTATTTATAGGTTCAGGTTTTACTGCGTCTAACTATTTCGAGGACACCTTTCAAAAATTACAAGTTGGTACAGGTATAGAATATATGATAATAGAAAAGGTTGGTGTCACCTTATTTTCTGATTTTAATTATATGATTGACGACACTTTAGATGGTCTAGAGGCGGGCGACTCTAATGACACCTTCTTTAGATTAGGATTTGGGGTTAATTTTTATTTCGGAGGTTCAGCCAAAAAAGATGAGATTATGAGAAATGTTCCAACCGTTATCAAATCCAACCCCATTCGTAACCGTTAATTAATTGCATTGTTTATTTTTGTATCTTAAAATTCAAAAATGAGCGATTCTACCAGTAAACGATATGCACAACGCGGCGTCTCGGCTTCAAAAGAAGATGTGCACAATGCTATTAAGAATGTAGATAAAGGTTTATTCCCAAAGGCTTTTTGTAAAATTGTTCCAGATTATTTAACAAATGATGACGACTATTGTTTGGTAATGCATGCCGACGGTGCTGGTACCAAAAGTGCTTTAGCCTATATGTATTGGAAAACAACTGGAGACATTTCCGTTTGGAAAGGCATCGCCCAAGATGCCCTCATTATGAATATTGACGACTTAATTTGCGTTGGTGCGACTGATAATATTATGTTGTCATCTACTATTGGTCGTAATAAGAACTTGATTCCTGGTGAAGTTATTGCCGCTCTTATAAATGGCACAGAAACGTTAATTCAAGATTTAAAACAGCACGGTATCACTATTCATTCTACAGGTGGTGAGACTGCCGATGTAGGCGATTTGGTGCGAACTATTATTGTAGATTCGACCGTAGTGGCAAGAATGAAAAGAAAAGATGTGATTGAGAATGCCAATATTAAAGCCGGTAATGTTATTGTAGGGTTGTCCTCTTATGGCCAAGCGACTTATGAATCCGAGTATAACGGCGGTATGGGTAGTAATGGCTTGACCTCGGCACGTCATGATGTATTCGATAAGTATTTAGCCAAATTGTTCCCGGAAAGTTTTGACGCTGCGGTTCCGAACGAATTGATATATTCAGGAAGTATAAAACTAACCGATGCTATTGAAGGTTCGCCTTTAAATGCAGGAAAATTGGTATTGTCACCCACAAGAACTTATGCGCCAGTTATAAAACAAATGCTTTCAAAATATAATTCAAAAGATATACATGGTATGGTGCATTGTTCTGGTGGTGCCCAAACGAAAGTTTTACACTTTATTGAAAAAAATCACATCGTCAAGGACAATTTATTTCCAATTCCGCCATTATTTAAATTGATTCAGGAACAATCCAACACAAATTGGAAAGAAATGTACCAAGTTTTTAATTGCGGCCATCGAATGGAATTATATGTGAATCCAGAAATTGCCCAAGATCTTATCAATATCTCAAAGTCTTTTAATGTAGACGCTAAAATTATTGGTAAAGTGTTACCATCAGAAACAAAAAAATTAACTATCAACAGTGAATTTGGAAGCTTTGAATATTAAATCATCAATCAAACCCAACGTAAGCTTTATATTTTTCTTTCTTTTTTTAATTAGTTTTGAATATATAAGTGCCCAACCAGACTCGATTTTTTTTAAGAAGGATAAAAGTCTAGATATACCAACTTGGACACTTACGAAAAATGCAGGTTTGAATATAAATCAGGTATCATTCACCAATTGGAATGCGGGTGGTGTTAATTCTATTTCCGCTACGATTTTTACAAGAACAGCGGCCAATTATAAGTATAAACATATGTTTTGGAACTCTTCTTTAAATGCTAGATATGGTATAAATAAGCAGGAAAATATCGGACTTAGAAAAACGGATGATTTGTTTGAAATCATTTCAAATTTCGGATATCAACAAGATACTTTGAGTAACTGGTATGCCTCGGCCAGGTTTAGTTTTTCTACTCAATTCTCAAACGGGTATAATTATCCAGATACCTCAACACCGATTTCTCAGTTAATGGCACCAGGATACCTGTTTTTTGGACTGGGTGTTGAATATGGTAAACGTATTGACAAAATGTCAATTTATGCCTCGCCATTAACTTTGAAAACTACATTCGTGCTTGATAAAGAATTAGCCAACCAAGGTGCTTTTGGAGTAGAGCCGGCCGTTTTTGATGATCAAGGTAATGTTATAAGAAGCGGTAAAAAGATTAGGCGTGAGTTGGGGATATTGTTAGCCAATTCTTATATGTTTGAGCCGTTTGAAAATGTAAAAGTAAGAACCGTTACAAGCCTTTACACCGATTATATCAATAATTTTGGGAATATAGATATTGATTGGGAAGTTGTATTCGATTTTAAGGTAAATGAATATATTAGGGCGACTTTTGGCTCACATATTCGGTATGACGATGACATAAAAAGGACTGTCGTTTTAGATGCTGAAAACGATATTACCGAAGAACGAGGTGCGAAAGTACAATGGCGACAACTTTTAGGAATTGGGGTGGCCATAGATTTTTAAATTTGATTTGTGACTGTTATAAAAACACTGAATTTCAGTTTAACTTAAGCGGTCAACGCTCATTTAAAATTCTTAAAATATTGTATTTTTGCGTTCACATTAAAATATCATGTTAGAAAAACTAAATTTTATAAAACAACGCTTTGATGAAGTTGGTGATTTAATCATTCAACCAGATATCATGACTGATCAAAAGCGCTATATAAAACTAAATAAGGAATATAAAGACCTTAAACAAATTGTTGATAAACGCGAAATCTATAAGGAATTAACTGATAATATTAGCGAAGCCGAAAGTATAATAGCCGATGGTAGTGATCCTGAAATGGTTGAAATGGCTCAAATGCAGTTAGAAGAAGCCAAAGCGCAACTACCCGCTTTGGAGGACAAAATAAGGTTTATGCTTATTCCTAAATCACCAGAAGATTCTAAAAATGCTGTTATAGAATTACGTGCTGGTGCTGGTGGTGATGAAGCTAGTATCTTTGCAGGAGATTTGTACAGAATGTACACCAAGTATTGCGAAAGCAAAGGTTGGAGTGTGAATGTGGTAGATTTTAATGAAGGCACTTCCGGTGGTTATAAAGAAATTATTCTTGAAGTTAATGGCGATGATGTTTATGGAATCTTAAAGTTTGAAGCCGGTGTGCATCGCGTTCAACGTGTGCCGCAAACAGAAACACAAGGTCGTGTACACACCAGTGCGGCAACGGTTATCGTTTTGCCTGAAGCCGAAGAGTTTGATTTGGAATTAGACATGAGCGAAGTGCGCATAGAACGCACCACTTCTACAGGTCCTGGTGGTCAGTCGGTAAACACTACTTATTCTGCTATTAAACTGCATCACGAACCAACTGGTATGATAGTGAAGTGTCAGGACGAAAAATCATCCCACAAAAACCTAGAAAAAGCATTGAAAGTACTGCGTTCCAGATTATACGAGTTAGAGCTAGCAAAAAAAGAAGCAGCCGACTCAGAAAAGCGAAAAAGTATGGTTACAACAGGTGATAGAAGTGCTAAAATTAGAACATATAATTATCCCCAAGGTCGTGTAACCGATCATAGAATTGGTTTAACACTCTACGATTTGTCCAATATTATGAATGGAGACATCCAGAAAATAATAGACGAATTGATGCTAGTTGAAAACACTGAAAAACTAAGAGCCTCGGAAGATGTGATGTAGTTTTAAGAATGAAATTAATGTTTAAAAAAGGTCAACTCTATAAAATATAGAAGAGTAAAACGATTAAGGTAAATCCGTATCTAAAACAACTAATTCATACAAATAACCAATTATGACAATCCTAGACGGCCGAAAAGTAAGTAACGACATTAAAAATGAAATTACAGCACAAGTAAATAAAATGATAGCCAAGGGCGAAAAAGTACCACATTTGGCTGCTGTAATTGTGGGTAACGATGGTGCGAGTCTTACTTATGTGAATAGTAAAGTGAAAGCATGTGAGCGTGTTGGTTTTAAGTCAACAATGATTAGAATGTCTAATACAACCAGTGAGATTGAACTGCTTGAACAAATAGAAGAACTCAATCAGAATCCAGAAATTGATGGATTTATAGTTCAGCTACCGTTACCAAAACAAATCGATACCCAAAAAGTATTAATGACCGTTAACCCAGATAAAGATGTGGATGGTTTTCATCCGATGAATTTTGGAAAAATGGCATTAGATATGAGCACTTTTATTCCTGCAACACCCTTTGGAATCTTAGAATTATTAGAGAGATACAAGGTACAAACCGATGGAAAGCACACCGTTATTATAGGTAGATCCCATATTGTTGGAAGACCAATGAGTATTCTAATGGGAAGAAAGGGATTTCCAGGAAATTCAACAGTCACATTGACTCACAGTCATACAAAAAATATAACGCAGATAACTTCGCAAGCTGATATTGTTATTTCTGCCTTAGGAGTACCTGGCTTTTTAAAAGCTGAAATGATAAAAGACGGTGCCGTAATTATTGATGTTGGTATTACAAGAGTTCCCGATGAAACCTCAGAAAAAGGTTACTACATAACAGGCGATGTAGATTTTGAAAATGTAAGCAAAAAGGCAAGTTTTATAACGCCAGTTCCAGGTGGTGTTGGTCCAATGACCATCGCTATGTTGCTTAAAAATACGCTCTTAGCAAGGGAACGGCATTTACTAAAATAAGTTTATTCTTACATGTCAAATCTTTTAAACACACTTTAAAAGTAATTCAACAAAATAAAATTCAAGTCTTAATTTTATTTCTAAATTTACACATCATTACAAAAGATTAATAGCAATTATTTGGTTGGTTAATAGCATTTAGACCCAAATTTACACTTCTTTTATTCCTATAATGTATGGTTTAACCAAAATCAAACGTTATGAATGCTATTAATTACTTCCTTTTATTGTTAGCACAATTTTTATATGTTTCTTCAATTTGTAAAAAATTATGCGTCAAGGCCATTGGCTTTTTTACTATCCTGCTTTTTCTAGGAATTGGACAAATACAAGCTCAGACTTTTTGTCCTTCTGGAACCCCTGGTAACAACTGTAATAGTTGTCCGGATTATTCGGTTAGCAACAATCCAAATTTAACGGTTGCTTGTCAGGATAATTTAAATATTACGATTATCATAGATGAATCTAACTCTTTAGCGGGTAGTCAGAATCTGGTTCGCGATGGTGTGTTAGCACTTCTTCAAAATCTAGAGTGTAACAACGTAAACGTAGCACTTATTGAATTTGGTTCCGTATCAGATTACGTAATTCCATCTTATACTCCAGTAACACCAACTTTAATTGCATCGGTAAACAACTATTTTAACGGAATAGCTTTAAATGGTCAAACTTATACCGTGCCTCAACCAAATAATGTATTGGGTGGTACTAATTGGCAAGCTGCCCTTATACGAGCTAATGCCCTTCCAACCGCAGACTTGGTTTTTATGATAACAGACGGCGTACCAACAACCTATACGGTTAACGCAAATCAACCCGGCTCTAGTTATGATTTTTGTGGAAATGGTTCTACTACTGAAGAAGCTGAAATTTATAATCCTGTTCAATTGGCAAATGCTATTAAGGCAAAAGGTTCTAAAATGTTTATTTTAGGAGTGGGAAGTGATTTAAGCCTTAGTTTAATTCAAGATATTTCAGGAAACACACAATTCGACCCTAATTCAGGAGGCAATGCTGGAAGTGTTGCCACTTCCGATTATGCTGTTGCCAACAATATCAATGATTTAGGTGATAGTTTGGCGTCACTTTCAGCGAATTTATGTCCTTTAGTGACAGAACTTGTGGCCACTCCAGTTTGTGGCGAAGGCGCCTCTAATGGAACTATAACTGTCAATATAACAACGAATGCGGATGCCCCTTATACTATTACCATTAATGAAGGTACTCCAATTGTAACAAATAATGCGCAGACAGTGGTAGGAGGATTACCAGCGGGATCTTATGAGGTTACTGTGTCAGCTACCGATATTTGTTTTGAAATAGCTACCAGCACGGTTCAGGTTACCGTACAAACGCCAAACGACGCTGGCGAGAATGGAGCTTTAGAAATATGTGATGGTGAAACCTTTACTACGGAAGATTTATTTAATGCTTTAAATGGTGACCCCGATGAAGGTGGAGCTTGGAGTCCTGCATTAACTGGTGCAGGAACTTACACCTACACTATAGTAGGTGATAATGTTTGTGAAGGTGATACGGCTGAGGTTGTGGTAACTGAAGTTACTGTTGAAGTCGATATACTTTCAAATGTTGAAGCTTGTGATGAGTATGAGTTGCCTGTACTAACCAGTGGAAATTATTTTACAGCTCCAAATGGTGAAGGAAATGCACTTAGCGCTGGAAATCTTATTAAAGAAACTGCAACTATTTATATATTTAGTCCAGCAGTTGGACCCTGTCCATCCGCAGAAAGTAGCTTTACTGTCACAATCAACGATACGCCATTAGCTGACAATCCATCCGATGTAGAATCTTGCGATGAATACGAACTACCAGCGTTAACCAATGGTAACTACTTCACAGGACCAAACGGCACAGGCACAGCATTAAGCGCAGGCGATAAGATTACGACCACCCAAACCATCTATGTTTACACAGCAGCCAGTGGCTCATGTGAAGATGCAGAGAACAGTTTTGAAGTCACAATCAACGATACGCCATTAGCTGACAATCCATCCGATGTAGAATCTTGCG
>NZ_DAISXK010000010.1:42412-58707 GCF_036825875.1 Paucihalobacter sp.
GTCACAATCAACGATACGCCATTAGCTGACAATCCATCCGATGTAGAATCTTGCGATGAATACGAACTACCAGCGTTAACCAATGGTAACTACTTCACAGGACCAAACGGCACAGGCACAGCATTAAGCGCAGGCGATAAGATTACGACCACCCAAACCATCTATGTTTACGCAGAAACAAATACGAATCCAAATTGTTTTGCAGAAAATAGTTTTGAGGTAACAATTAATGAAAGTCCTGTTGTAGATATTAAAGCACAAAATCCAATATGTATCGATGCAGATTCAATTCAATTAGAGGCTACTCCAATAGGTGGAACTTTTAGTGGGTCTGGTGTAAGTGGAAATGGAATTTTCAACCCTCAAATGGCTGGTGTAGTAATCACAACCATTACATATGATTTTACGGATGAGAATGGTTGTTTCAGCACCGTTGAAATTGAAATTGAAGTTATAGCACTTCCGTTATTCATAGAAGTTGATGAACCAGAATGTGATGAAGTTTTCGGAACTTATTCAGTTGAATTAATAGTGACTAAAGGAACTGTTACATCTAACTTTGGTGATCCAGTAGACAATGGCGATAACAATTGGACTATTGTAAACATTCCAGTAGGCCAGAATATAGTGGTAACAGTCGCCGATGAAATAGGTTGCGAAAACAGTATTGAAGTTGTTGCTCCTGAATGCATCTGCATCGAACTTGATTATTCTTTCACTGATATCACTTGTTTCGGACTTAACGATGGTAAGATCATAGTAGATTTCGTAACTGAAGGAGCAACAGTTACAGTCAACGGCGAACCCTACAACCCAAATACTCATTATGCCCCTGGAGCGTACACTATTGAAGCATTCTTTGAAGGTAATGATGATGAAAGATGTTTTATCGAGGCAACTTTTGAACTTACGGAACCTGATCAAGTGGATGTTCAAGTTTCATCAACTAATGTAAGTTGCTTTGGAGCTGCAGATGGCACCATAACTATCGATTTCTTAAGTGAAGGTGCAACTTATACCATTAAAAAGAGTGGCTTTGGAGCTGATTTAAGTGGTCAGGATACTTTTGGTCCAGGATGGTATGTAATAGAAGCAACGATTCCTGGTCCTGAAACAGAAGGCGAATCACTAGAAAACGGTTCATTAAATAGAGCAGTTAATCCTTGTATCGATACAGTTATTGTTACTATTAATGAGCCAGAACCAATTGAGTGTGAAATTATCCCTGGATTTAATCCTGATAAATATGCCTGTGGTGAGCATAAACAGAATTATCTAGAAGTTATTTCAACTGGTGGAGTAGGTGAACTAGAATATAACTGGACAGCTACAAATGGAAAAGGATGGGAAATATTCCAAGGGAATGGTACAGATAAAATATACTTTACAATGGGCTATGGTACAGAGATTTTCACTGTCGAAATTACAGATGAAAATGGTTGTGTTACGACATGCACTTATGAAATAACATCAAATTGTGGCACAAAGCAAAGTAATACAAAACCAAATTTAATGTACGGTTGGAACATGTTAAGCAGAAACTCCATAGAGCCAATACAGTTGTATCCTAATCCGGTTAAAGAGGCATTGAATATTAAAGTATTGCAAAATCTAGATACCGAGTTAACTGTAGAAATATTTGATCTTATCGGAGCTAGAGCTTTTGCTCAATCATATAAAACTGTAAAGGAAAATCAAGTAATAAATGTTGATTTCTCTGAATTCAAGAGTAATGTTTACTACATTAAGTTTTCAACTAAACACGAATCATTTATCAAAAAAGTGATATTAGATAAATAAGTAATCTTATTGATTTGATAGCAACTTTCATTGCCCCTAACTAAATTAGTTAGGGGCAATGTTTTTTTATTGAGCAAATAACTGATCTAAATCTTTAAAAGCCTTAAACTCTAAAGCGTTTCCGGCTGGGTCATAAAAAAACATAGTGGTTTGCTCGCCCACTAGACCTTCATAGCGAATATAGGGTTCGATAACGAACTTTACCGATTTTGCTTTTAAGTGATTTGCGAAATTCTCAAATTCATTCCACGGTAACACTACGCCATAATGTGGCACAGGTACATCTTTTCCGTCCACTGGATTGGTATGTAAAGTTTCCTCCGTTTTTGGTTTATGATGAATCACAAGTTGGTGGCCAAAAAAATTAAAATCTACCCAATGATCGCTGCTTCTGCCTTCTTTACAGTTTAAAACATCTCTGTAAAAAACACGGCATTCATCTAAATTGTGTACTGGAATAGCAATATGAAAAGGTGAAAGTTTGTTCATAAGTATTGATTTTTAATTTGAGAGAAGTTTTACTTATTCAATCTATTTTGGTTCGACTTCAATTCAGATTTGAAGGTCTTATCTGAGGATTCTAAAAGTTCATTTAATTTTGATAATTCGTCTTTGGTTAGCGCTCTGTAGGTTCCTGACTCAACATCAAGTTTAATGTTCATTATTCTAACACGTTTTAAGGTTTCAACTTCATAATCTAAATATTCACACATACGTCTAATTTGACGATTTAAACCTTGGGTTAATATAATTTTGAAGGTTAAATGATCAATTTTTTCAACTTTACACTTTTTTGTAATTGTATCAAGTATCGGTACGCCGTTGGCCATACGTTCAATAAAAGTCTGCGATATGGGTTTATTTACGGCAACAATATATTCCTTTTCGTGGTTGTTACTAGCTCGAAGAATTTTATTGACTATATCGCCATCATCGGTTAGTAAAATTAAACCTTCACTAGCCTTGTCTAAACGACCAATAGGAAAAATTCGTTTATGAAAATTTATATATTCAATGATATTGTTTTTTTCAACTTTTGTATCGGTGGTGCAAACTATACCAATTGGTTTGTTAAATGCCAAATAAGTAAAACCTTCATTTTTATTTGAAATAATTTGACCATCTACTTTTACAATGTCGTTTTCACTTATTTTAGTTCCCATTTCTGGTACTTGGTCGTTTATGGTTACACGTTTGGCATCTATTAGTTTGTCTGCTTCACGTCTGGAGCAATAGCCAACTTCGCTTAGATACTTGTTAATTCTTGTGAGTTTAGGTTCCATTGTGTTTTATAATTCGGATACGATAAATTCTTCAATATAGGAAGCAATTGTTTCGTTATTAAGCGAATGACCAAATCCTTTTGTGGTTATTAATTGACCTTTCTGAGCATGTTTGTGAATAAGAACTGCGTCGTTGTAAGGAATTATGGCGTCGTCTTCATCGTGAATTATCAAACTCTGTTGATTTAATTCTTTAATTATCTTAGAAGTTGAAAATTCTTGCGAAGTCTTACCAAAACGTTCAATTATAATACTATCAATTCTTTTTGTAATACGCTGGTTATATCCCAACATGTTGGTGTATCTTTCCATAACATCGGTAAACTCTGATGGTGCACCAAGTAGCACCAATTTATGTACGGATTCAAGTTGGTATTTTTGTTGAAAAAATACCGCAGACATCCCGCCAACAGAATGGCCAATAATGATGTTAGGTTTAAATCTTTTGGCAACAACCGCTATAAATTCTGAATACAAAATTGCGTTGAAATCTTTACTACCAGAACGGCCGTGTGCAGGAGCATCTAATGCTACCACATTGAAACCAGATTTGTTGAGTTGTTTGATTAGTTTTTTCCACCGCGACGCATTACTTTCCCAGCCGTGTGCAAGCAAAATTGTTTCTTTTTTCCCCAACCATCGGTAAGTCATCACTGGAAATTGATTGTAGGTCAATTCTTCTTTGAATGCTGTGCCCAAAAAATCGGCTTGTTTTTCTTTTATGTAACCTTTGCGTGGTGTAGTGAATAATTTTAAGGCTTTATTTGCCGCATAGTCTTGAGAAAAATAGCTCAAGATGTTGTAATAATTTCCTATTATTTTAATGATTAACGACTTCATTTAGGCTTCTCTATTGGCTTTGTCAATTGAAAAGGCCGGTGTGCAAATAGCGATATATTCACATGGCATTTCAAATGGATTAGAATATTGTACTCTTGTATTTTTATGAATTTTTATAGATTCACCAGCATTTAAAACTATAATCTCGTTGTCTATCAGAAATTGTTTTTGGCCTGAAATTATATAAGTTACTTCATCAAATTCTGGTGTTTGAAACGGTTCGCTCCAACCCGGTGGCGCAATCATATGTGCTACGCTTAAGTTTGAGTTTCCATCACTTGCCAAACCGAAATGTTCCTCTATTAATTTTCCGTCTGTTGTTGGAACTATAAAGGGCGACGTTTGTTTAGTATATTTTTTCAAGTGCTATTTTTTTTCGCTACCAATGCAGCATAAAGTATTTTATTTTTGCTTTTCCAGGGATTTGTAAGACGTCGATTGTCGTGTTTTGTTCAAACCTAATGCTTGCTGGAAGCTCATTTTTATCAATGGTGAATGACGCATTCAGTTCTTTTACGGTAACTACAACACTACCAATTAAATTGTCTATTTTATTTATTTTATAATTATCCTTAATATCCTTGAAAGTGCTTATTCTTGAAATTCCTTTGGCAGTTTTAAACTGAGCATTTTCAATTCTTACTGTTTTTATTGTTGCAGTAGAATCTTTTGCAACGGTTGGACTTAAAATCAAAAGTTTTTTACCTTCTGGGTTGAAAATTTCAATATTATAGTTATTCCCGGTAAATGCATTGCTGCTTTCAAAATTTGCAATAGAGTCGTTTGGAAAGATGCTTTTCAAATCCTTAACCTGTGTTGAGTCGTTTAATTTGCCAATGTAGCGCTTACCAATTTCGAACGGATCTTGCTCTTTGGTGCAGCTAACTGCGAAACTGAGAATTAGAGTGATGAGGATTAATTTTTTGAACATATAATTTTAAATTTATTTCATTAGTTTAGTTAGAATGCCTAAAACACTTCTTATAACAGTTGGGCTGCTCAATATTTTTGTGAAAGGATTTTGTGTGGTTCTTCTTCTGCTAGTAGTAGTTTTCGTTCTAGTCGCTTTTTTCTGATCTTCAGCTTCTTTTTCAGCCTTTTCTTTAGCTGCATCAGTTTCTGCCTCTAAAATTTTATACTTTAATATTTCATAGGCACTTTCTCTGTCAATAACTTCATTGTATTTTTTTATCAACTCCGATTTTGACAGTAAGGTTTTGAGTTCAGATTCTGATAAAATATCCATTCTACTTGCTGGAGCACGAAGCATAGTTGCAGCGAGTGGCGTTGGTCGTCCTTTTTCATCTAAAGCTGAAATTAAAGCCTCACCTATACCTAATGATGTCAGTATTTCAGATGTTTTATAATAGGGTGAATCTGGATAGTTTTCGGCTGTTAATTTAATAGCTTTTCTGTCCTTAGCCGTAAAAGCACGAAGCGCGTGTTGTACTTTCAATCCCAATTGTCCTAATACTTCTTCAGGTACATCGGTTGGGTTTTGAGTTACAAAATAAATACCCACACCCTTACTTCTTATTAATTTAATAATGCTTTCAATCTGGTTTAAAAGTGCTTTGGATGCTTCTTTAAAAATAAGATGGGCTTCATCAATAAACATGACGAGTTCAGGCTTGTCTGCATCGCCTTTTTCAGGAAATGTTTGATAAATTTCAGCCAATAAACTCAACATGAAAGTTGAAAACAACTTTGGTTTATCTTGAATATCTGTAAGTCGTATTATATTGATAAAACCTTTTCCACTTTTGTCAATTCTTAATAAATCTTGAGGATCGAACGACTTCTCGCCAAAAAACAGATCGCCGCCTTGCTGTTCAATTTCAACAATTTTTCTCAAAATAGCACCTGTTGAAGCGGTTGCAATGCGACCATATTCGCTTTCGAAAGCTTCCTTGCCGTCGCCAGTGGAAAACTGTAACACACTTTTGAAATCTTTTAGGTCTAAAAGTGGCATTTCGTGGTCGTCGCAATATTTAAATATTACCGACACTATTCCCGATTGGGTATCGGTTAAGTCTAAAATTCGTGATATTAGAACAGGACCAAATTCACTAACAGTAGCACGTAACCTAACACCATTTTGAGCAGATAAGGATAAAATTTCAACAGGATAAGCTTGCGCTTGAAAAGGCAATCCAATTAATTGATGACGTTCATCAATTTTAGGATGTCCAGGACTAGGCATTGCTATACCACTTAAATCACCTTTCACATCCATTAGTAATACAGGAATACCTTTTTCTGAAAGATTTTCAGCTAAAACTTGGAGTGTTTTGGTTTTTCCAGTACCTGTGGCGCCTGCGATAAGTCCGTGACGGTTGAGTGTACGAAGCGGTATTTTAACGTGTGCGTTGGTAATAACTTCGCCATCTAGCATGGCCGCACCTATCGAAATACTATCGCCCTTATATGTGTTACCTGCTAAAATATGGTTGAAAAAAGCTTGCTTTTCGGACATGCATTAAATTTTGTATAAAAATACTGTAATTTTAGTCAAGTTTAAAATCGTAAAAATGAAAAATATCTTGATAATTGCTATGGTGCTTTTGGGAGTATTACAATTAAGTTGTGAACAAAAAAATAGCGTCATCTTTCATGAATCTCATGAACTCAAAAAAGCGAATGCGCCATTTAGTGATGCCGTTGAAATTGATAATTTGTTCTTTCTTTCTGGTCAAATTGGCATGGACCATAGCACCAGAACATTGGTTGAAGGTGGAATTAAAGCCGAAACGTTGCAAACAATTAAAAACATAGAAGCAGTACTTAAGCATCATAACTTAGGTCTAGAAAATGTAATCAAATGCACCGTTATTTTGAGCGACATCAATGATTTTGCTACTTTTAATGAAATCTATATTCAGTATTTCAAACAAAAACCTTCCAGAACAACTTTTGCTGCTTCAGGATTGGCTGCCAACGCTAGTATTGAAATTGAAGTAGTGGCATTTAGATAGCTAAACATTTATTGAGTTTAAGCTATTTTTTTCGTTTATTGATTTATCTTTGCAGCCCATGAAAAAAGAAATACAGCAACTGGTAAATCAAGGCAAAATGTTGCCTCTAATGGAGGAGTTTTACACCATTCAGGGTGAAGGATTTCACAAAGGAACTGCGGCGTATTTTATTCGCGTTGGTGGTTGTGATGTTGGATGCCATTGGTGCGATGTGAAAGAAAGTTGGAATGCAGATCTTCATCCTCCAATAGAGATCAATAAAATAGTTGATAACGCTGTAAAATTTTCTGATACTATTGTAATTACTGGCGGTGAGCCATTAACTTGGGATATGACCGAATTAACTAGTCAGCTTAAGGAAAAGGGCTTAAATATTCATATTGAAACTTCTGGGGCTTATCCGTTAACAGGTATTTGGGACTGGATTTGTTTGTCGCCAAAAAAATTAAAATTGCCTACCGAGGAAATCTATCAAAAAGCGCACGAGCTAAAAGTAATCGTATTTAACAACAATGATTTTAGATTCGCTGAGGAGCAAGCTGCTAAAGTAAACAAAGATTGTATTTTATACCTTCAGCCAGAGTGGAGCAAGCGGGAAAAAGTAACACCAAGTATTGTAGATTACGTAATGAAACATCCAAAGTGGAAGGTATCATTACAAACTCACAAGTATTTAAATATTCCCTAATAAAAAAGCCCGAGATTAACTCAGGCTTTTCAAAATTTATTCAATTTTGTTATTTTTTAAATGGAACAGCCAAACGCATAGTTCCCCAACCTAAATGCAGGTGAACGCCATCTGTCGCTTCTTCAAAAGCCATAGAAAAAGCTTCTAAAGATTCTTTCCCTTCTTTTAAAGGGACGGTGGTTCTAGCGACATCTTTAGATTCATCATAACTATACGACCCCCAAACGTTTATATCTTTATTGATTATTACGGTCCATTCTTTATCACCAGGTATGGTATAAAGTATGTAAGTTCCAGCTTTAACTGTTTTATTACCTAGTTTCATGTCTACATAAAAGGTAATTTCAGCTGCTTCATTAGCGCCTGTTCTCCAAACTTTTCCATTTGGAGCCAAATCGGCTAGTGATCTTCCGTTAAGTTGCGGACGGCTATAAGTTACTTTAACTAATTTGTTGGACTCTTTGTAGCTACTTGGAAAAGCTGTAGCGTCCATCGGACTTTTATCTAATCCTTTAAATTCTTGAGCGATTGCTGTTTGAAAGCAAAACATCATAGTGGCAAAACCTACTATGGTAATTATTGATTTATTCATAAAATATAATTTTTGTTAAAAATAAAACATTTGATTCTTAATCATATTTCAAAAAGTATAAACAAACGTTAATTTTTTAAATATACAGTAGATGTTTTTAGGTCATTCCAGAATATTTACAACTTCAAAAACTTTAAGGTCTTTCGTCCAGTATTGCTGTGAACATTCATAAAATAACTACCAGCTGATAAGTTGTCAACTTTAAACTGATAATTTTTTGTCTGCTTAAAAAATATAATTTCTCTAGTTAATTGTTCAATAAAGCGTCCTTGTATATCGTAAATTTCTATTACAACATTATCGGAAGATTCAAAGGCAATATTTAACTCCAGCACTTCCTTAATGGGGTTTTCAACTATAGAAATGTTCAGTACAGGTATCATTTCAACTTCAGTAGTATCTATAGATAAAGAGCCATCCGTGTATTCATAAATGGATGTGCCACAGCCATAAGCAAGGTTTGAATTAACAATAAAAATTCGATTCAAATTATTACCTACACCTGTATCTGTCCATGTTTGTCCACCATTGGTAGTTTCGTAAAAACCAGTAGTATGTCCGCCCATCCAGCCTATATCTTCAGTAATGAAACCAACTGCTTGTATATTTGTTTCTGGTGCGTCAAAACTCTGCCAGGTAGTGCCGCTATCATTACTTTTGATGAGTTTGCCTAAATGTGGCGCCACCGACGAAACGGCTCCAAAAATTATGTTAGGATTAGCTTCTAATGCTTGTAATTTCCAAACATATTCGCCCTGAATATTTGAATTATAAATTTCAGTCCAAGTCGTACCGCCGTCTTCGGTTTTTAGCAAACATGCACCGTTGTTATTTTGTCCACCAGCGTACCCAACTAGTTCATCCATAAACAAAATTTCAACTAAGGCTGTGGCATAATCAGACATATCGGTATATACCCAGTTCACGCCAGCATCCGTAGATTTTATAACAAAAGCTGGTCCGAAAAAGGCACCACAGCCATAAATAGTAGTGTCGTTTACAGCATCTAATCCGCAAATAGCTAGAGGATTCGGGGTAATGTTAGTTACGGTTTCCCAATTGTCACCGCCATCAGTTGTTTTTAAAAACAAACTGTTTAAAGTGCCTAGAAACCCAATGTTTTCATTTAAAAATTCGATATTTCTAAAATAGAAAGCACCACCTAGATCTGCTTCAGTAAGTTGCTCTTCCCAAGTTGCGCCGCCATCGATAGTTTTATAAACTGCGGCGAAAAAACCATTAGCCGCCCAACCTGTATTATCATTCAAAAAAAATACATCATCAAACCTTTGACCGCTGGTATTATTGTCAATATTGGTATGTTGCCAAGTTTGGCCTTGAATGAATGCTGTTGATAGTAGAAAAACTAAAGCTAAAAATTTCATTTTGTAAAAATAAGTAAGTTAATTAATTCATTTAAGTTATAAAAATTATTTTTATTTCATTTTAAGATTACAAAATGAAACTAATATATTCAATATAGTTTTATATATGAAAGTTAAAATTCACTTTTGCATGAATAAAAATAATAAAAAGTTATGTGTGGAATTGTTTGTGCTTTCGATTTAAAACAAAAATCTGAAGATTTAAGACCTCAATTGTTAGAAATGTCTAAAATTATTCGTCATCGCGGTCCGGATTGGAGCGGAATTTATAGTAACGATAAAGCTATTTTGGCTCATGAACGTTTGGCTATTGTTGATCCGGCTTCAGGAAAACAACCCTTATTAAGTGCGGATAAAAAACTTATTTTGGCAGCCAATGGCGAAATATACAATCACCGTTCCTTGCGCAAACAGTTTGATGGAAAATATGAATTTCAAACGGAAAGCGACTGCGAAGTTATTTTGGCCTTATACCAAGAAAAGGGTGTTGATTTTATTGATGAAATGAATGGTATTTTTGGATTTGCCATTTATGATGTTGAAAAAGATGAATACTTCATTGCGCGCGATCACATGGGAATTATACCTCTTTACATTGGCTGGGATAAAAACGGAACCTTTTATGCGGCTTCCGAATTAAAAGCCTTGGAAGGGTATTGCACTAAAATCGAATTATTTCCGCCAGGACATTATATGAGCAGTAAAGATGGAAAGTTCGTTAAATGGTATAACCGTGAATGGAATGAATACGATGCTGTAAAGGACAACGAAACCAGTATTGCTAAAATTAAAGAAGCGCTTGAAGCGGCAGTGCACCGACAATTAATGAGTGACGTGCCATACGGCGTGTTACTTTCTGGTGGATTAGATTCTTCTGTTACTTCAGCCATAGCCAAAAAATATGCCGAGAAACGCATCGAATCCGATGATACCCAAGCAGCTTGGTGGCCACAATTACACAGTTTTTCTGTTGGATTAGAAGGTTCCCCAGATTTAGCAGCTGCCAGAAAAGTGGCTGATCACATTGATACCATTCATCATGAAATTAAATTCACTATTCAAGAAGGTTTAGATGCCATTAAAGATGTGATTTACAATTTAGAAACCTATGATATTACAACTGTTAGAGCCTCAACACCCATGTATTTAATGGCAAGAGTGATAAAATCTATGGGCATAAAAATGGTATTATCGGGTGAAGGTGCCGATGAGCTTTTTGGTGGTTATTTGTATTTTCACAAAGCTCCTAATGCCAGAGAATTTCACGAAGAAACGGTTCGGAAATTGAGCAAGCTACACATGTACGATTGCTTGCGAGCTAATAAAAGTTTGGCAGCTTGGGGTATTGAAGGCCGTGTACCATTCTTGGATAAAGAATTTATGGATGTCGCCATGCGAATCAACCCTCAAGATAAAATGATAAACGGTGAACGTATGGAAAAATGGGTGGTGCGTAAAGCCTTCGAAGATATGCTACCTGCTAGTGTGGCCTGGAGACAAAAAGAGCAATTTAGCGATGGCGTTGGTTATAGTTGGATTGACACCTTGAAAGAAGTAGTTGCCAAAGAGGTCACTGATGAACAGTTGGCCAATGCCAAATACATGTTTCCATTGCAAACGCCTACTTCTAAAGAAGAGTTTTATTACCGTTCTATTTTTGCAGATCACTTCCCGAGTGATGCTGCAGCCTTGTGTGTACCACAAGAACCAAGTGTAGCTTGTAGTACTAAAATTGCTTTAGAATGGGACGAGGCCTTTAAAAACATGAATGACCCTAGTGGTAGGGCAGTCGCTAAAGTGCATACAGATGCTTATTAATTTTAAACGAGAATTTGAATTCTCGTTTTTTTCTTACAATATTTTATCGCTGAAAATTAAGGTTGATAATGGAGATATTTTATTCAAATATTACAACATTCAAATACAAAAAATTTATACAATTCATCGCATCAGCTTAAAATGAATGTGCTGTTAAATATTATTTTAAAATCTATCAATTAAAATGTATAGCCAATTCTTAAATCAAAAAAATCTGCCACATGCCTATGTGCCTTTAGGCTAAAACCAGCAAAAATATGTTTGGTGAAATTATAAAATAAGCTATAGCGCTGGTATACATCATCATTAATTCGAAAATCGTTAAAATAATAGATTCCAAGCTCTTGACTAAAGGTAACTTTTCCCAACCAAAATTCATGTCCGACCAATGCTGCTGCCTGAGCAAAACTAACATCCATACCTTCTAAATTTAGTTGTTCCCTTCTAGAATAATCAAGAATTAATTCAGTGCCCGCAGTCACGGCGCTTCGGCCTCCCATCCAACGGCTATATTTGCCCATAAAGCCAAAAACATAAAATTTATCTTTATCACCTACATTGGCATTACTCCAACCGGAAAAGTGAGCAAAACTAAAACGTTCTTTGTTTTCTGGGGGTTTTCTGTTGCCAATTTTATCTAAATCAGGATAATCAACAGGGTTTAAACTCTTATTAACACCAAAACTCAAAGATGGAAAATTCAGTCCTTTGTTCGGAGCCCTTATACCACCATTTGAGGTGTGATTATACTTAGCGGCAAACCTCAAGTTCCAAGAATCTGTTAAGCGATAATTTAAACCAAAGCCAACCATAATTGCAAAACTTAAATTGGTACTGTAAGTCTCATTTAGAGGATTAGTGACTGTGTTGTAGGGTTCCGTTAAATAAGCGCCACCTAGACCCATTCTAAAAAAAAGATTAGTTTTCTTCTGGGTTCTAAAGTAGGGTTCAACATAGCTCATAATCAAAATACCATTGCCCAGTACATCTTTTTTGTCCAAGTTCCATAGAGCGAGATCTATACCTATCCTTGGAAAACAATTGCAGAATTCCCAAGCGTTCTGCGTGAGTAATAAACGGCTCCAATCTAAACTTATGGCGGACGGGTAGGCATTGCCAATTTCTCTTAAAGATGATGTGTGCTTTAAAATAAATCCATAATCGACATTTACACCTATAATAGTTGGATTTTTTACAAATTTTGTTGAATCAGACTGACTTAAAGTAAAATTTATAAAAATTACAGAGATTATAAAAAATTGCAAAATTTTTTCCATTTCAGACTTTTAAATTTTAAATCTAAGAGTGGCATCAATAATTGATTTTAATACTTGAAACGCAGAGATTTTCGAGGTTCTATTTTTCGCTTGAAATTAAAATTAAATCTTCTTGAGGCGCAACTAAATATTCTGCGCCATTTTCAGTAACAACAGCCATTTCCTCTACAGAAATAGTTTTGATATTGCCATCTGCTAATTTCCATGCATGGAAACCGTCAAAGGCGAAAGTCATTCCTGCTTTCAGTATTTTCTCACTTGCGGGTCTTACATGCGACTCTTGAGAGCCTCCAAGATTTGGGCCAACATCATGGGCTACGTATCCAACGGGATGTCCAGTGCTCCACATCACATATTCAGAACCAGCTTTTGTCATTAAAACGCGTTGTGCTTTATCAACATCAACACCACGAACCCCAGGTATCATAGCGGCTAGAGCGGCTCTATTGCCTGCTTTTGAGCTGTTCCAGTAATGCATAATATCATCAGGTGCTTCGGTTTCTCCTTTTTTAAGCACATAAGCAAATCGTTGAATATCACTTACCCAACGGTTGTGAATTTTTATACCAAAATCAATTTGAATCACATCTCCAGGTAAAATGACTTTATCAGTGGCATGAGAATGTCCACGATCTGGGCCGGAATTAACATTCGGATTCTGGTCTGGTGACCAACCATCAGAGACACCGTAAGTCTTCATTTTTTCTTTAAGAAACCTAGCAATGTCGGCATCGGTAGTTTTGCCTGGAACTACTTGCTGATAGGCTTCAATTTGCCAATCTACGGTGAGCTGAGCAGCTTTTCGTAAAATGGCAACTTCTTCAGGAAGTTTTATCGATAACCATTCATATACGACATCAGTAGAAGCAACCAATCGCTCTGAAAGTTCACCCAATTGAGTTTCTAAATCTTTAAATTGGGTGTAGGATAAGCCATCTGCCATGGCATTACTAGTCGAGGTATTTACAGCTATGGTTTTAAAATCATGTTCCTTTATAAAATCAACAGCCATACCAATTGCCGAAGTTCTTCGCTCCACAGAAACCACTGTGTCGTGGATATCTAATTCATCCAACGCAGTACTTTCACCCGATGGGGAAAAGACCATTGAATGAAAACCTTCTAAATCATTATAGAAAAGAAAAGCTGCTGTGCCACCAGCATTTTCTCCGCCAATATGATCGGCTAATGGGTCATTGTTGTTTTCACTGCAAATTATCAACCAGCAATCAACATTTGCAGTCTTTAGCGCCTGAGGTAAAAGTGTTTTTATGCGCTGTTTTCTTATGTCTGGCCATGGATTTTCACCCCATATTTCTGAAGGCTTAATAGTGGACTCTTGTACGGTATTGCAATTGAAAAATATAAATAGACAGGAAATAATTAGAATTTGAAGGCTTTTCATTGTAGAGGATTATGATTTCTTAATAAAGATATAATTAAGATTTTAATATTGAAAGAAAATCGTTTTAGAATACTTAAAAACCATGATTTCAAGTGGCACATTTGGGAAGTTAAATTTCAATAATTTACTTCTAAGCCACTTTTGTTTAAATTTAATTTCTAAACATTTTAAAAAAGTGTCAGAATCGAATTTAAGACCTTTTTTAAGCGATTTAAGACACTTTCTAGTTTTAAACAAATGTTGATAATCTATACATACAACAGTTAAAAATGTTTAAAATCACTTAGTTTATTCTTATCTTTGTAAGTATCGAATAAATGATGCCCCTGCATCATTTTTTTATGACCTAAATCAAAACAATTAAAATAAAATTTATGAGCGAAGAAGCTAAAAAGGACAATTATTCCGCAGATAGTATTCAGGCATTAGAAGGAATGGAACACGTGCGTATGCGTCCATCTATGTATATTGGCGACGTTGGCACGAGAGGTTTGCATCATTTGTTGTATGAAGTGGTGGATAACTCCATCGATGAAGCTATGGCCGGCCATTGCGACACTATCGACGTAATTATAAATGAAGACAATTCTATTACTACTGAGGATAATGGTAGAGGTATTCCAGTAGATTTACATAAAAAAGAAGGCGTTTCGGCACTCGAGGTCGTTATGACCAAAATTGGTGCTGGTGGTAAATTTGATAAAGATTCTTACAAAGTATCTGGTGGTCTGCATGGTGTTGGTGTGAGTTGTGTTAATGCTTTATCCGAACATCTTACTGCAACAGTTTACAGAGATGGTAAGATCTATCGTCAAGAATACCAACGAGGTAAGGCACTATATCCCGTAAAGCCCATTGGGGAAACGGATAAAAGAGGAACCGTAATTACTTACAAGCCAGATCCTACAATTTTCACCCAAACTGTAGAATACAGCTATGACACGTTGGCTAGTAGACTTCGGGAGTTGTCTTTTTTAAACAAAGGAATTACCATAACGCTTACCGATAAAAGAACTCCCAACGATAAAGGTGTGTTTGAAACAGAAACTTTTCATTCAGATGAAGGGCTTAAAGAATTTATCAAGTTTCTAGACGGCAATAGAGAGCCTTTAATGAAAGATGTAATCGCTTTTGAAGGTGAAAAAAATGGTGTACCAGTTGAAGTGGCTATGATTTATAACACATCATACGCCGAGAATCTACATTCATATGTCAACAATATCAATACCCATGAAGGCGGGACGCATTTAGCTGGTTTTAGACGAGGTCTAACTATGACGCTTAAAAAATATGCAGATTCTTCAGGTTTAACAGATAAGTTGAAATTTGAGATTGCTGGTGACGATTTCCGTGAAGGTCTAACTGCGATTATCTCTGTAAAAGTTGCAGAACCTCAATTTGAAGGACAAACAAAAACCAAGCTTGGAAATCGCGAAGTTTCTGCCTCTGTAAGTCAGGCTGTTTCAGAAATGCTAACCGATTACTTAGAGGAGCATCCCGATGATGCTAAAATCATTGTTCAAAAAGTAATCTTGGCAGCGCAAGCACGTCATGCAGCACAAAAAGCGCGTGAAATGGTGCAGCGTAAAACTGTAATGAGTATTGGCGGTTTACCAGGTAAATTAAGTGATTGTTCCGAACAGGATCCATCAAAATGCGAAGTATTTCTTGTTGAGGGTGATTCTGCAGGTGGAACTGCAAAACAAGGTCGTGATAGAGCATTTCAAGCCATTTTACCATTGCGTGGTAAAATTTTGAACGTGGAAAAAGCCATGTCGCATAAAGTTTTTGAAAATGAGGAAATAAGAAATATTTATACTGCCTTAGGTGTAACTATTGGTACTGAAGAAGATAGTAAAGCTTTAAATATTTCAAAACTGCGTTATCATAAAATTGTGATTATGTGTGATGCCGATATCGATGGTAGTCACATTGCAACTTTAATATTAACTTTCTTTTTTAGATATATGCGCGAATTGGTTGAGCAAGGTCACGTTTACATTGCAACACCACCGTTATATTTAGTGAAAAAGGGAACTAAAAAAGAATACGCTTGGAGTGACAAAGAACGCGAAGTTATAGCCGAGTCATTTGGTGGTAATGTTGGTATTCAGCGTTACAAAGGTCTGGGTGAAATGAACGCAGAGCAGCTTTGGGATACTACTATGAATCCAGAATTTAGAACTTTGCGTTTGGTTCAAATTGACAATGGAACCGAAGCGGATCGTATTT
>NZ_DAISXK010000010.1:58717-74459 GCF_036825875.1 Paucihalobacter sp.
CAATGCTTATGGGTGATGAAGTACCGCCAAGACGAGAGTTTATTGAGAAAAATGCCATATATGCTAATATTGATGCTTAATTGTATCCTAACCTGAAAACAAAAAACACTCCATTGCGAGTGTTTTTTTGTGACTAACAACAAGATAAAATGCAATAAAAACCGATGAAATACGTTTTTGAAGAAAAATTTGTTTAAATTAGCTTTATAAAATGTCAAAATCATGAAAAATATTTTGCTCACAATTACGACAGTTCTCTGTTTAAATATATCTCAAGCACAAGAATTAGAGTCCATTTTGCTAGCAGCAGACGATGCTGGTATATTAACAGAAAATTATCTCAATCCAGCAATGAAAGGATTGATGTACAGTGTGAACGGTGGCTGGTATACTACAGGAAAAACCCATAAAAAATTTGGTTTTGATCTCACCATCAGTGCCAATGCTTCCTTAGTGCCTAGTTCAAATGAATTTTTCAGATTTGTGCAGAGCGATTACACCTTTGTAAACTTACCAAATGGCGAGTCTCAAATTCCAACCGTTATGAGTGAAAGTTCAGCAGAAACCAACATCGATATTAGAATTCCAAATGGTGATGGTAGTTTTAAAGTAGCAAGTTTTAGTATGCCAGGTGGCATTGGTTCAGATTTACCCTTAAATGCTGTACCAGCACCCATGGTTCAAATAGGATTTGGCCTTCCCACAAAAACAGATTTAAAAATTCGCTTTATACCTAATATTGCTTTTGACGACGACTTCGAAAGCGGTCTTTTTGGTATTGGTCTTCAACACGATATTAGTCAGTATTTTGGTCCTATAGAAAAGTTGCCGCTTAGCATTTCCGTTTTGGGAGCATTTACAACCTTAAAAGCGTCTTATAATATTAATGAGGAAGATTTAACCGACAATGTTTCTGTAAATAATGGTGAAGCTGAATTTAAACTTAATGCCTACACCGTTCAAGCCATAGCTTCTTTAGATTTTAAACTTATCACTTTCTATGGTAGTGTTGGGTATAACGGTGGAAAAACTACAGCCAAAATGAAAGGAGATTACACCCTAACTTATGACGTGGAAGATTCAAATGGTAACCAAATTGGTACGGTTAACGAAAATATTACCGACCCATTAAATTTGGGATTTAATGTAAACGGAATGCGCGCTACCATAGGAACAAGACTTAACTTAGCTTTCTTTAAAATATTTGCCGATTATTCGCTTCAAGAATATAATACCATAAGTGCCGGTATTGCCTTAAGTTTTAGATAATAATCGGGGTTTTCTATAGTATTATTCACACAACAATAACACTAAAATCACTTCCTTTTAAGGGTTTTTATTCGTAATTTTGTAATCCAATAAAATCGAAATTTAAACCATTAAAATAATTAAATCATATGAAAGTTACAGTAGTTGGAGCAGGAGCAGTAGGTGCAAGTTGTGCCGAATATATTGCCATCAAAAATTTTGCAAGTGAAGTAGTATTACTAGATATAAAAGAAGGATATGCAGAGGGAAAAGCCATGGATTTAATGCAGTGTGCCTCCCTAAACAGTTTCGATACCAAAATAATAGGAACCACTAACGATTATTCTAAAACAGCTAACAGCGACGTTTGCGTTATAACGTCAGGAATACCAAGAAAACCAGGCATGACCCGTGAAGAGTTAATAGGTATAAATGCAGGTATAGTTAAAACAGTGGCTTCAAATTTAATTCAACATTCGCCAGATACCATCTTAATTGTTGTTAGCAATCCAATGGATACCATGACATATTTGGCTCATAAAGCAACAGGTTTGCCTAAACATAAAATTATTGGTATGGGCGGCGCTTTAGATTCTGCACGTTTTAAATACAGATTGGCGGAAGCTTTAGAAGCGCCAATAAGTGATGTTGATGGAATGGTAATTGGCGGTCACAGCGATACTGGTATGGTGCCGCTAACTCGATTGGCTACAAGAAACAGTGTGCCAGTTTCAGCATTTTTAAGTGAAGAAAGATTAAATCAAGTTAAAGAAGATACCAAAGTTGGTGGTGCAACCCTTACTAAATTATTGGGAACTTCAGCTTGGTATGCACCGGGTGCAGCAGTAAGCAGTATGGTACAAGCCATAGGTTGCGATCAGAAAAAAATGTTTCCTTGCTCAGTAATGTTGGATGGCGAATACGGTTTATCAGATATTTGCATTGGTGTTCCAGCTATTATTGGAAAAAACGGTGTAGAACAGATAGTTGAAATTGAACTAAGTAACGACGAAAAGGCCCAAATTAAAAATAGTGCAGAAGGCGTTATTAGCACTAACGACTTATTAGATGTTTAAGAAATTTTCTTCTTAATAATCAACATATTCTAAAAGGAGTGGCCAGCTGGTCACTCTTTTTTTATAAAACATCAAATTGTATTGTCATTTCTATATCGAAATCATATATTTGCACGTTTTAAAAAAATATAAATTCAACCATAATGCAAAACAAAGGTTTAATAAAGCTTTTTGCTATTCTCTTCGGATTGGTAAGTATTTATCAATTGTCATTCACATTTAAGGCCAGTCAAATTGAAAGTGAAGCAGCACAAATTGCATCAAGCAGATTTGATAATGTAGAACAGGCTAATGCTGAACAAATCCGTTATTTAGATTCGTTAGGAAACGAAGAATCTTATAATATAGGTGTGGCAAAATTCACTTACAATGAAGTGAAAGATAATGCCATGAATTTAGGTCTTGACCTTAAGGGTGGTATCAACGTAATCCTTCAAATTTCGGTAAAAGATATTTTGAAAGGTTTAGCCAACAACTCAAAAGACCCTATTTTCAACAGAGCTTTAACGGACGCAGATGCTTTGCAGCAATCGTCTCAAAATACTTATTTGGTATCCTTTTTCAACGCTTTTGATGCTATTAAAGGTGATAAAAAGTTGGCTTCACCAGATATCTTCGCAAATCGTACTTTAAGCGAAGAAGTTACCATAGACATGACTGATGGTCAAGTACGAGATGTTCTAGAAGCTAAGGTTGATGAGTCTATTTTGGCTGCTTTTGAAGTACTAAGAAAACGTATCGATAAATTTGGTGTTACCCAACCTAATATACAACGTTTAGGAAATTCAGGTAGAATTCTTGTAGAATTACCAGGAGCTAAAGATGTTGAACGTGTAAAAAATCTTTTGCAAAGTACAGCACAATTAGAGTTTTGGGATGTATATAAAGCTGAAGAAATTGCAGGGTACATTCTTCAAGTAAATCAAGCTTTGGTTGAAGAAAATGCTTCTAAAAAAACCGATTCAACCGAAACAGAAACTGCCCAACCTGATGAAACCTCATCTGCTATTGATGCTTTAACGGGTCAAATTTCTGCCGATTCAACAGATACTGACGATATCAATCCTATTAAACTAGTAGGTTTTGGTGGTGGTCCAATAGTGGCAACCTTTGAAGCCAAAGACCAAGATGAGGTTTTAGCACATTTAAACAATCCAAGATACCGTTCATTCTTGCCAGCAGATCAACGCTACGTAAAGTTTGCTTGGGAAAAACAAGAAAAAAATAGCGAATTAGTAAATCTCTATGCAATCAAAGGAAATCGCGATAATACACCGCAATTAAGTGGTGCGGTTATAACCGACGCCAGACAATCATACAATCAAAGAAATCAACCTTCGGTAAGTATGCAAATGAATGCTAAAGGTTCGAGAATTTGGGAAGAAATGACCAGAATTGCATACGAAACTCAAGGCTTTATTGCTATTGTTTTAGATGATGTAGTTTACAGTGCACCGAGTGTGACTACTGGCCCAATTTTAGGTGGAAATTCTGAAATATCTGGATCTTTCACAGTTAATGAAGCAATCGATTTAGCCAACGTTTTACGTGCGGGTAAGCTTCCGGCAAGAGCAGATATTGTGCAAGCAGATGAAGTAGGTCCATCTTTAGGACAAGAAGCAATAGATAGTGGAACGAAGTCGTTTTTAATTGCTTTGTCATTCGTATTACTATGGATGGTATTCTATTATGGCAAGGCAGGTGTTTTTGCTGATATAGCATTATTATTCAATATTTTATTAATATTCGGTGTTCTTGCTGGCCTTGGCGCTGTGTTAACTCTGCCTGGTATAGCAGGTATCGTGTTAACAATTGGTATTTCGGTAGATGCGAATGTGCTTATTTTTGAAAGGATACGTGAAGAAATTGCCAAAGGGAAAGCCATAAAAGAAGCTGTTAAAGACGGATTTGGCAATGCCTTATCCTCAATTTTAGATGCAAACATAACAACAGGCTTAACGGCGATTATCTTATTTGTATTTGGTACAGGACCAATTAAGGGTTTTGCAACAACTTTATTAATAGGTATTATAACCTCTTTGTTTACTGCTATTTATATAACGCGCCTATTGGTGGATTATATGGTAGAAAAAAATGTGAAGTTAGATTTCTCCACCTCGCTCACAAAAAATCTCTTCCAAAATGTGAATATAGATTTCTTGAAAAAGCGCAAAATGAGTTATATCATTTCATCAATAGTTATCATTTTAAGTTTAGGTTCGTTGTTTACAACAGGATTAGATGAGGGTATTGATTTTGTGGGTGGAAGAACTTACCAAGTACGTTTTGCACAAGAGGTGAGTACTGAAGAAGTTAAAACATCATTAAATGAAGTTTTCGGTAGTGCCGAAGTCAAAACGATTGGTGCTGCAAACCAACTTAAAATATCTACCAAGTTTAAAGTCGACGAAAATTCAGCGGAAGCTGATGAAGAAGTTCAACTACTATTGTTTCAAGGCTTAAAACAATTTTTACCAGACGGAATTTCATACGATGACTTCAAAGAAGGATCTGGAGAAGCCACAATTGGTAAAATGTCATCAAGTAAAGTAAGTCCAACAATTGCTGAGGATATTAAGGCAGCATCTATTTGGGCAGTTTTAGGATCGTTAATAGTGGTGTTTTTATACATCTTAGTCCGATTTAAAAGATGGCAATTCTCCTTAGGAGCTGTTGCTGCTGTATTCCATGACGTACTTTTAGTTTTGGGTATCTTTTCACTTACATGGAAGTTTATGCCGTTTAGTATGGAAATTGATCAAGCATTTATTGCTGCTATTTTAACGGTTATTGGATATTCGTTGAATGATACGGTGGTGGTATTTGACAGGATTAGAGAATATGTAAATGAGCATACTGGATGGGAATTCAAGAAAACCATCAATGCATCATTAAATGCGACCATTAGCCGTACATTAAATACTTCTTTAACCACCTTAGTTGTGTTATTGGCGATGTTCATATTTGGAGCAGATTCGTTAAGAGGTTTGCTTTATGCTTTAATTGTGGGTGTAGTAGTTGGCACCTATTCATCATTATTCATCGCAACACCAATTATGTACGATACTGCCAAGAGAGGGGATGCAGCGGAATCTTTGAAAAGAAAAGAAAAAGAAGAAGAAGTTGAAGTAGTCTAGTTAATCCTACTTTATATACTATAAAATAAAAAGCCCATCTTAACTGCTGGGTTTTTTTAATGTCCAGAACTTAACTTAAAACTTTTAGTCTAATACGCTGTAAGAAATAGAATCGCCAACTTCAATTTGCCATTCATCAGCTAATCCAGCCTTGAGCTCTAAAACGTATTTTGCGATCGATTTTGATGGCAAAGCTTTATCATTGTAAGGAGTTGTGCTTTTGTAAATATCTACAATTGTATTGTTAGCGTTGATATATAGAATATCAAGTGGAATCATGGTATTTTTCATATAGAAGGCTAAATACTGTTCGTCTTCAAAAATAAAAAGCATTCCTTGATTATTCTCCATAGTACTTCTATACATTAAGCCCGTTTCGCGCTCATAATCATTATCGGCAATTTCAATATCGATTGTTTTTAAAATACTATCGTTACTAGCTCTCACGATTTTGAGTACACCTTCTTTTTTAAATTTTATATCTAGTTTTTTAGAAGGAACGGGTTTGTCCTCTTTGCACGAAACATGCAGTCCAACCGTAATTGATACAAACGCTATTGCTAGGATGTTCTTTACCTTGGAAAATTTCATTTCATAGGTTTAGGTTTGTAAACAAACATGAAATAAAGTCCAATTATCACAAACGGAATACTTAACCATTGTCCCGTATTAAGTCCGGCAAAGTTTATGAATTCGTCACCTTGTGGTTCTTTTACAAACTCTACAAAAAATCTTACTGTCCAAAGTAACAGTAAAAATAAACCGAATAAAAATCCTTCTTGTTCTGATTTTTTGGTTTTCCAATAGATAAAAAATAAAATCAAAAAGACAAATACGTAGCAGAAGGCTTCGTAAAGTTGTGCTGGATGTCTAGCGAAGTCTTCGCCTAATTGTGTAAAAATAACTCCAAAACTACTTTCGGTTGCTTTGCCAATGATTTCAGAATTTATAAAATTTCCGATTCTAACAGCAACAGCACCAAGAGCAACAGGAAGCACTACGCGGTCTAAAATCCAAAGCACAGATTTTTTTAGTACTTTCTTATTGTATAAATACATAGAAATAATCATCCCAATAGCTGCACCGTGACTGGCCAAACCTCTAAAACCAGTAAATTGAAAACCATCCTTAAACGAAAAAGGAAGAAAAATACTGAAGAAGTCTTCCTTAAATAATTCAGGTTGATAAAAAATAACATGTCCCAATCGGGCACCAAGCATGATGCCGAGTACAGAATAAATAAATAACGAATCTAAAGACTCATTAGTCTGACCTTCGTTTTTGTAAATGCGTTTCATGATTAAGAAACCAAAAACAAAAGCAACAATCCACATTAAACTGTAGTAATGAAGTGTAAAGAATCCCAAATCTAGTCCTTTTGAAGGATCCCATATAATTTTGAGTGCGTGCATTTAGCTTATTTTTATCTGGTAAATATACCAATTTGATATTGAAAACATAAAGGCTTATTCTTCTTTTTCAGGAACTGGATCATAGCCAGATCGTCCCCAAGGCGGCCGAGTGTAAAGAAAATGTACAGTGTACATTTTTAGCGAAGGAGCGAGCAAGCGGGCTGGCAAATTTTTAGTTGTCATCCTTATCAGTTACAGGGTCATACCCAGATCGTCCCCAGGGATGACAACTAAAAATCCTCCGTAAAGCCAACCAGCCACCTTTAAACAAACCGTGTTTTTCAAGTGCTTCTTTGGCATAGTGTGAGCATGTTGGCTGAAATCGGCAGGTTGCAGGAGTTAGAGGCGAAATCAGTATTTGATAAACCTTGATAATGAATACAAAAGGTAATATCAAAACTTTTTTCAAGAGATGTATAATTTTGAATTGAGTATTAATTTTGGACGCTTTTAATTGACGCTGAAGGTCGTGCCGTCTTTTCCATCTTGCAACTGAATACCTGCGGCCGCTAATTCGTCCCTGATTTTGTCCGACATGGCAAAGTCTTTATTAGCTCTGGCTTCTTGTCGTAGTCTTATTAGCAATCCAACAGCACCTGAAAGTTTATCACTATCATTTGAAACTTCAGAAATATTTTGCAAACCAAGAACATCATAAATAAAAATGTGCAGGGTTTGTTGCAATATGTTTAAGTCATCACTATTGATGCTTTCAGTAGTTTCTTTTATTTGATTGATGAATTTTACAGCATCGAACAAATGAGCGATTAAAATAGGCGTATTAAAATCATCGTTCATGGCGTCATAGCATTTCTGCTGCCAAGATTTAATATCAAGAGTTGAGTTCTGGCCGGTTTTTATGTCTTTCAAACTATTTACAGCTTCCATCAAGCGATTAAATCCTTTTTCACTAGCCAATAAACCACTATTAGTGAAATCTAAAATACTGCGGTAATGCGCTTGAAGCATAAAAAATCTCGCCACACTAGCGGAAAATGATTTGGAGATATTTTTGTTATCGCCAGTAAAAATTTCATTTGGTAAAATATAGTTGCCGGTAGATTTCGCCATTTTTTTACCATTCATGATCAGCATATTGGCGTGCATCCAGTAATTCACTGGTGAGTGACCGTTACAGGCTTCAGCTTGAGCTATTTCGCATTCATGATGCGGAAATTTCAAATCCATTCCGCCACCATGAATATCAAATTGTTCGCCTAAATATTTAGTACTCATTACTGTACATTCTAGATGCCAGCCAGGAAAACCGTCGCTCCATGGCGATGGCCAACGCATTATGTGCTGTGGTTCGGCTTTTTTCCAAAGGGCAAAATCCTGAGGATTCTTTTTATCGCTTTGCCCGTCAAGTTCGCGCGTGTTGTGAATTAAATCTTCAACATTTCGCTTACTTAAAATACCGTATTTTTTGCTTTTATTGTATTCTAATACATCAAAATAAACCGAACCATTGACAACATAGGCCAAACCTTTTTCAAGAATGGATTTTATAATTTCAATTTGTTCAATAATATGACCCGTTGCGGTTGGCTCGATGCTCGGTGGTAAAAAATTGAATTTATTAAGTGTATTATGAAAATCGACCGTATAGCGCTGTACCACTTCCATAGGTTCAATTTGCTCTAAACGTGCTTTTTTAGCAATACGGTCTTCACCTTGATCGGCATCATTCTCTAAATGGCCAGCGTCAGTGATATTTCGCACGTACCTCACTTTGTAACCTAAATGTTTTAGATATCTGAATACCACATCAAAAGACATAAAAGTACGTACATTGCCTAAATGAACGTTGCTGTAAACGGTCGGTCCACAAACGTACATGCCAATATGGCCTTCGTTAATTGGTTTTAGAATTTCTTTTTCGCCAGAGAGCGAATTATATATTTTTATTTGGTTAGTTTGATAAAGAGGCGTCATAAATGCTGTGTTAGAATTTAGTGTCTAACGCGATGTAAGATAAAAATTCTTTTTTAACGGTTTCTTCTTTAAATTTTCCTCCAAATTCAGAGGTTACAGTACTACTTTCAATGTCTCTTATACCTCGAGAGTTTACACATAAGTGTTTTGCATCTATAACACAAGCAACATCTTGCGTGTTTAAAACTTCTTGTAATTCTTTTACAATTTGAATGGTCAGCCGTTCTTGCACTTGTGGTCTTTTTGCAAAGTAATCCACAATTCTGTTCATTTTTGAAAGCCCAACTACCGTGCCGTTTGAAATATATGCCACGTGAGCCCGCCCAACAATTGGTAACAAATGATGTTCGCAGGTTGAATAAACTGTGATATTTTTTTCAACGAGCATTTCTCCGTATTTATATTTATTGTCAAAGGTGGACGATTTTGGTTTCTTTTTAGGATCTAATCCACCAAATATTTCATTTACAAACATTTTAGCAACGCGTCTTGGAGTTCCACTAAGACTGTCATCGCTAAGATCAAGTCCAAGAGTTTCCATAATATGTCTTACGTCGTCGGAAATGATTTCTATTTTTTCATCATTATTTAAAATAAAGGCATCTTTTCTTAAAGGGGTATCGCTAGAAGTGCTTATATGATCGTCTCCGAGTGATTCAATTTCATGTAGGTTATTCTGAATTTTCATCTGTTTTGTTATTTTTTTAGGGGAATTATGACTAATACATGGCCTCAACGTTATCATGAATTTACATAACACTTATACTTTTTGACCTATTTCTTTATAATCCTTTACAATTAAACAGGTTGCAAAGATAAGCAAATTTAATAGCAATGAAGCGCAGAAATTATGTAATAAATAGATGCACTTAATAGACGAAAAGCGTTAATGTCGGTTGTATTAATGGTGTGTTTATTAAAATTTTATTAATTTTCAGCCCACAAAATTAATACTGCTCTAATGTTGAAAAAATTCTGCCTCATACTTTACCTAATAATTTCTTCCCTAGTATATTCACAAGACCTTGTCATGCAAAATGGTACATTCAACCAGTGTTCAGGAGTATTTTATGATACTGGAGGCGAATTTGGTGGTTATTCAAGTAATGAAGATATCACAACAACTATCTGTGCTGATGTAGCAGGAGATTTTGTCAGGGTTGATTTTACTTCATTTACCACTCAATTAAACCAAGATATTTTATCAATTTATGACGGGGCAGATATCACGGCACCATTAATCGGTAATTTTTCTGGAGTTAATAATCCAGGTTTAGTGACTGCAACAGCTGCTAATACTAGTGGGTGTCTTACCTTCAGGTTTGTGTCAAATGCGACTGGTGTTGCTGCTGGTTGGGCTGCGGAAATTGAATGTGCCACACCCTGCCAAAATATTACTGCAACGATCGATTCTACAAATCCACCTGATGTAGCTGGAATTATTGAAGTTGATCCAGGAGATGTAATAAATTTTGAGGGTAGTGCTACATTTTCGGTAGATGGATCATCAGCGACTTATGAATGGGATTTCAATAATGGCGATTTTTTAACAGGAACAAATGTTAATTATGCTTTTTCGATTCCAGGTTTGTACACGGTAACTTTTGAAGTTACTGACGATAACCCATTAGGTTGCTCTGGAACTGCAACTATTCAAGTAAGAGTGCGTGATAATGATACTTGCGCTGGTCAGCTGCCTATATGTTCTGGAATAGAGAATGTGCCTGCTCCTACAGGATCTGGTCAGGCTGAAGCCGGTATTAATTATGGGTGCTTAGGTTCACAGCCAAGACCTCGATGGTACTTTTTACAAATAGGGGACACAACGGGAAATTTAAGTTTTACGCTCACTCAAACTACTGGTCAAAATCAGACTGGAACTGGAATAGATGTCGATTTTATTATTTGGGGTCCATTTTCACAACCAGAATGTGGTGCTGCAAATTTGAATTCCACAACCCAAGTTGATTGTAGTTTTTCTGCATCGGCAACTGAGACCATAACAATTAACAACGCTCCAGCCAATTCTTTTTACACCTTATTAATAACTAACTTTAATGGAGCAGCCGGCTTTATAAATTTAGAACTAAATCCAGGATCGACCGCTGACACTAACTGTGACATTATTTGTCAGGTAGAATTAGGCCCAGATCAAGATTTATGTGCTGGTGAAGATTTTTTAATTACACCGACATTCAATGGCTCCTTCAACTCTTTTGAATGGCGAAGAAATGATGTTGTTATTCCAGGTGCAACTTCTCCAAACTTGTTAGTTACAGAGTCTGGAACTTATACGTTATTAGTAGATGGATTAGATGCGGTTTTTGGTGACCCCTGCTCTACCCAAGATGAAATAGTTATTAATATTGCTCCGGAAGTAGCTTTAAATGACACCTCGTTAAGTGCCTGCAGCGGATCAGCAACTGGAGTATTTGATTTGGAAAATGCGAATGTTGATTTGGTAAATCCAGATGACCCTGCTGATTTCACATTTTTGTACTTCAATTCTCAAAATGATGCCGATAATAACACAAACGCTATAGCTGCTCCCGATAATTACACGGGTAGCGATGCAGAGATAATTTATGTGAGAGTTATCGCCAATGGAAGTAATTGTTTCAATGTAGGAACTATTACCTTAAATGTTTCAGGGCAACCTGCTATTAATTCAGTGTCAGATTTGGAACTATGTGATGACGATTCTAATAATGGTATTGAATCCTTTGATTTAGAGCAGCAAACAACCTTTGTTTTGGGGGCACAATCCGAAACAGATTTTGAAGTCACTTATCATACTTCATTCGCTGATGCCGACGCAGGAATTAATAGCCTGACAACTCCTTATGATAATACAGTAAATCCACAACCTATTTTTGTGAGAGTTGAAAGTATTGCTGACGCTACTTGCTTTGCCGCTTCACCAGATCCATTATTTAATCTGGTTGTAAATCCAAGGACAATAGTTAATACGCCATCAAATCTAGAGCTTTGCGATGATGCCTCTAATGATGGATTTGAAACCTTTGATTTATCCTTGCAAAATGCAGAAATCTTAGATGGTAGAGATCCTAATGAGAATATCGTTACTTTCCACGAGACCCAGCAAGATGCAAACGATGGATCTAATCCCTTACCAACAACTTACACTAATACAATAGCAAGTAACCAAACTATATTTGTAAGACTTGAAAATACCACATTTCCGGATTGTTTTGGTACTACTTTTTTTGATTTAATTGTGAATCCATTACCAAATGCTATTTTACCTACTCCTCTTGAGGTTTGTGATGATGCAACTCCAGATGGATTTGCACCTTTTAATTTAACCGATAAGAATGTAGAAATTATTAATGGCCAACCAAATGTTGTTGTTAATTACTTTGAAACCTTGGCAGATGCTGATAATAATGTAAATCCGCTAGCTGATGGATATGTAAATACTGCAGCTTTTAATCATGATGTTTTTGTAAGATTAGAAAACACCATTACCTCATGTTTTGCAATTACCACCCTCAACCTCACCGTGACCGCAAATCCTGAAGCCAATTCACTTTCCGATTTAGAGGTTTGCGATGACGACAACGACGGTTTTGCACAATTTGATTTGAGTTTGCGTGATTCGCAGTTAATAGGCTTACAGACGGATGTGGTTGTCACCTATCACGAAACCCAGAGCGATGCAAACACAGGAGTAAATATACTACCAACGCTGTATAACAATATAGTCCCAAGCACACAAACTATATTTGCAAGAATTGAGAGCACGACAGCAGGTTGTTACGATACTACGCCGTTGAATTTAATAGTGAATTCCATACCCGTGTTTACAACTATCACAAGGTATGAACTCTGCGATGACAACAATCCAGGCGACGCAACAGAAACCTTTGATTTAAGCACTAAAGATGCAGAGGTTATTAATGGTCAGACTAATATAGCGGTAAGCTACTACGCCACCCAAGGTGATGCAGAAACAGGCACCAATGCCTTGCCTACCTTGTACAGCAACACAAGCAATCCACAAATTATTTATACAGCCTTAGTAAACACCAACACAGGCTGCAGCGCAGTGGGTAATTTTACGATAGAGTTAAACCCACTACCACAAATCACGGCACCAACCGCCTTAGAAGTGTGCGATGATAACGTACCAGATGGATTTACCCAAATAGATTTAAGTGTAAAAGACGCAGAAATCACGGGCGGTAATCCCAACTACACGATAAACTACTACGAAACCCAAGCAGATGCCGATAACCAGCAAAATCCATTACCGGTTACTTATACCAATACAAGCAATCCACAAACCATTTATGCAGGTGTTACAGACAATAACACAGGCTGTTTAAACACTACCACTTTAGCGTTGGTAGTAGAGCAAGCACCGATAGCCAATATGCCAAGCCCGTTAGAGTTTTGCGATCCCGATAACGATGGCTTTGGAGTTTTTACCTTAACCGATGCTGATGCTGAGATCACAAGTGGTGTAGCAGGACTCACGGTAAGCTATCATGAAACCCAATCCGATGCCGATAACAACAATAACCCGTTAACCAGTCCGTACAACAATATAGTAGCGAATTTGCAAACGGTTTACGCTAGAGTAGAAAGCACGACCGTCGCCACAGACTGCGCCACGATAGTAGAGCTACAACTCATTGTACAACCTACACCAGTAGTACCTCAAGTCATAGACGATTATGTACTTTGCGATACCAACCAAGATGGATTTACCCAATTTAATTTAAACACCAAAGCAGCAGAAATCTTAAACGGCCAAGATCCAACAGATTACACACTCACGTATCATTTAACCCAAGGCGAGGCTGAGAGTAGTACGAATCCGATACTCAACACAGGTAGTTACACCAACACCAGCAATCCACAAACCATTTATGTAAGTCTGCAAGGTAGCAATGGATGTATTAGCATAGGAAGCTTTACCATAAGGGTAGACTTACCACCGATAGCCATCCAACCCACACCACTAGCCTTGTGTGATGACACGATAGCCGATGAGCGAACGGAGTTTGATTTAACGGTAAAAGACACCGAAATCACAGGCGGCAACCCAAGTTGGACTGTGAATTACTATGAAACCCAGATCGATGCAGAAAACGACACCAATGTCATAGCCAACCCGAGCCAATACACCAACACCTCGGTAGGAGGCAATGCTGCCAACCCACAAACTTTGTTTGTCAGAGTAACCGATACCAACACAGGCTGTATAGATTTGGTGACATTAACGATAAGAGTACTACCCAACCCAACACCTAGTTTAAACCCTGAGGATTTAATACTATGCGACGACACCAATGTAGGCGATGGTGTAGAGGAGTTTGATTTAACCCAAAACGAAACCTTTATACTCAATGGAGAAGCAGGCGTAACACCAAGCTATCACATTAGCGAGGAGGATGCACAACTAGGAGAAAATGCCATAGCCAACCCGAGCCAATACACCAACCAAACATCGCCAGCACAAACCATTTATGTAAGAGTGACCAACGATGTAACAGGCTGCTACACGATAGTAGACTTTAACTTAATAGTAAACCCATTACCAGCGGTAGTAGCAGTAACCGATATCATTATTTGTGAGCTGAACACCGATGGATTTTTCACCTTTGATTTTACTGCAAAAGACGCAGAAGTATTAAACGGTCAAGACTCTAGTATCTTTGAGGTAGCATACTATGAAACCCAAGTAGATGCCGACAATCAGCAAAACCCGATAGTTGGTAATTACACAAATACGACCAATCCACAGCGAATATATGTATCCATTACCAATACCGTTACAGACTGTTCTATCAGCACCCAAAGCTTCAATGTAGAAGTACAAGAATCGGCCCAGGCCAATTCAGACGGTATCCCGATTATATACGAACAGTGCGATGATAATGTAGAGACCGACGGCGACCCGAGTAACGACAGTGTACAGTTTGATTTAAGCACACAAGACGCACAAGTCTTAGATGGTCAAGACCCATCTAATTACACAGTGAGTTATTATCAAAATGAAATAGATGCAGAATTAGGCGTGAATCCTTTGCCAACACTTTATGAAAACCTAAGCAACCCACAGGTGATTTATGTAAGAGTAGACAACGATACCACGGTCAATAACATATGCTATGCAGTAGCCGAGCTCACATTGCAAGTGAATCCCTTACCAATAGTTAACCTAGAAGAGCGTTACACCTTGTGTTTAGACACCAACGGCACAGAGGTTGTGAATCCACCAATTATCGATACAGGATTATCAGAGACTGACTATAGTTTTGAATGGAGTTTAGACGGTGTAGTATTAGCAGGCGAAACAGGCGCGAGCCTGATACCATCGCAAGGCGGCAGCTATACGGTCATAGTTACTGATATCAGCACCTCAGTACAAACAGCCTGTAGTACCACAGCGAGCACCGAGGTGATAGAAAGCGCGCCACCGAGCTTAACAGTTAGTCTAAGCACGGCATTTGCAGGCACCAACACCATAGAAGCCTTAGCGGAAGGCGTAGGAGATTATGAGTACAATATAGACAACGGACCCTGGCAGGATAGTGGAACTTTTACCAATGTAAGTATAGGTGATCATATCATAACAGCCAGAGATAAGACAGGCTGTGGAATCACCAGTGTTAGTATAACTGTATTAGACTATCCGTTGTACTTCACCCCAAATGGCGACGGCTATAATGATACATGGAACATTATAGGATTAAATGACCAACCAAGCGCAAAAATTTATATATTTGACCGCTATGGGAAGTTACTCAAGCAGCTTAGCCCAATAGGATCAGGATGGAATGGCACCTACAACGGGTCCTTAATGCCATCAAGCGATTACTGGTTCGTAGTAGAATACACCGAACCATCAACAGGTGAGCAAAAAGAGTTTAAAGCACACTTTACTTTGAAAAGATAAAATATT
>NZ_DAISXK010000011.1:0-68277 GCF_036825875.1 Paucihalobacter sp.
CCTAGTTGTTGGTATAGTTCCAATTCGCGATGGTAAAAAAACGATCCTCCTAAATCCGTGCCTGGTACTATAAAAATGCCTTTGTCTTTCATCATTTTTAAGGTTTCCACAATTTTATCATAGCCTGCACGATAATCCCTATCGTCTTCATGCGAGGCAATTTCGGCCATAGCAACTTTATAACCACGCTGTGTGTTGGGTGGCATATGATTTATAAAATCTTTAGTGCCTTCCCTAACTTCACCGTTCCTTGATGTCATGAGCGCTTCGTGAATGGCCAAAGTTGGATCGATAGCGGTTTTATTCTCTAAAAATAAATCTATAGTTTCCTCTACTTTGGCACTATTCAAATCTATTTGTGGCAATCTTTTTAACGCCGTTAACCTAAGTAATGTTCTGGTGTCTTCTTTTGGTTCTAAAACCCAACCTAGCATGGTTTGATTGATGTGGGTCATTTCGTCAAAACCTGCAAGCAACATAGCATTGGCATTAGAAAATGCAGGTACATGGCCGCAAACAAACATGTTGTATTCCTTAGCTTTTTTAACGATGGTTGGCGCCCAATCCCCATTCATAGAATTGTAGAGTTTCACACCGTAAAAGCCTTGATCGCGATAAGTATCTACCGCTGCTAAGGCTTCTGCTTCACTAGCTACAACAATGCCGCCATTAGCACTGTATTCACTTTTGCCTTCTATAAAACCCAAACGGTGAATACGTGGTCCAGCCAAAACACCCGAATTGATTTTTGCAATTAATTCATCCAACACCTCATTATTGTTACCCATATCGCGAAACGAAGTCACGCCTGCTAAAACATTTAACAAGGCATCTTCATCTCCAGTATGGGCATGCATTTCGTACATACCGGCTACTAAGGTGCCACCTGTGCCGTCAATTATTACCTCATCTTCACCTACCACGTCGGGTGCACTAATTCCTATAATACGATCACCTTCTACCAGTACTGACGATAGTTCTGTAAGTGACAACGTATTGGGATCAAATATTTTTACGTTGGCAATACGGACTTTTTTACCGTAGTTGTGGGCATATTCCTTTTGAAGGGCTTCAAATCGTTGGGTTGAATATTTTTCGGCATAAGCACGGAGTTCCTTTTCTTTAGACTCAAAACCTTTCCTAACCGTCACTGACGATGGACTAATAAAGGCAAACAGGCGTTGATCGCTATCCGCTATAAAATAACTAGGATTTAAATCGGCACCAGAAATCGCATAAGTAGTAAGATTTACGGTAGTTGAATCGACTGTAATGCTGGTTTTTTCCATTTCGGTTAATTTTAGTGTTCCCGCTGGAAGTACAGCTGCCGAATTATCGACTGCTTTTAACAGACTACGCGCCGTGAGAATAGCCGAATATGGACTCCCCGACTGGTTTACATACCACAATGGCACTTCTACACTGGTGCTGTCGCTGCCAGTCGCATCCGTCCAAGAAGCCATGCTGCCATCAAAGGTGTAATGTTCATCTACAGCATTTCCAAAAGTAGTATTGCCAGTAATGTGCCATTCCACGGGGAAACCAGCAGCGTTTAAAACCAAGGTTTCTTTCATGGTAGGTCCACGACCGTTGTTTTTATAGTCGAAATCTATGTTAATGGTGTCACCGGAGATTTGGGTGTTAAGATGCCCAACAACGGTGCTTCCAAATATAACCGAATAGTTTTCTTCGCCTTGATAATTGATTAATGAGGATACCTCAGCTGTTTCTTGTTTGCATGAATTGAGCAATACTAAAATTATGAATAGATAAAGAAATGGTGTTTTCATAGTGGGTTGGTTTGTAATTATGTCTAAATATAGTAATTTAACGGGTTGGATCCATGCTTATAGGTAAGCCATTTTTAAATGAGTGCTTATTATAATAAATAAATACAAGAATCGGTTTGGGAGTATGGTTGATAAGACCAGTTTAACCACAGTATCTTACAATTGCTACAAATCCACCATAACCTCATCGGCCTTTTTATAAGCCAGATTAACGGAACGTTTCATCAATAAGGACACCACAAAAGCAATTAAAAACATGCCAGAAAACACTCTTAAGGTAATATCTAAAGAACCAGTAGCTTTTAACACCACATCATAAATGGTTGGCCCAACAACTCCAGCCAAAGCCCAACCAGCAAGTACCATACCGTGAATGGCACCCAATTGCTTGGTTCCGAATAAATCGCCCAAAAAGGCTGGTAAAGTGGCAAAGCCGCCGCCATACATGGTAATCACCGTAAATAAAACGATTAAGAATGTTAATTCAACCGTAATTTGAGGAAGAAAATAAAAAGCCAGTATTTGAAAGGCGAAAAATAGCACATAGGTATTAGAACGCCCCAAATAATCGGAAAGACTGGACCAAAACAAACGTCCGAGTCCGTTAAACACCCCAATTAAGCCCACCACCGTGGCCGCCTGCATGGGTGTGTAGTTCAATTTTTCTTGCACCATGGGGCTGGCCGCTGCAATAATGGCAATGCCGCAAGTGATATTGATAAACATCATGATCCAGATATAATAAAAGCGTATGGAACTTAGCGCTTCTTTAGAAGTCATATTAGAAATATCGGCTTTGATGTTGCCCGATGCTTCTTGACTAAAACCAGTTGGACTGTAGCCTACTGGCGGTCGTTCAATATAAAGCGCCGAAACGATTATTAAAACCATATAAATGATGCCTAAAATATAGAAAGCATTTGATATACCCACCGTTTCAAAAAGCGACTGCATCATTGGGCCAAATATTAAAGCTGAAAAACCAAAACCCATGATGGCCATGCCTGTTGCCAGTCCGCGTTTGTCTGGAAACCATTTAACCAAAGTGCTCACTGGTGTGATGTAACCGAGCCCGAGTCCGATACCACCAATAACTCCATAACATAGGTAAAATAAGGCAAGTGATTCTAAATATACCGCCAAACCTGAACCTAATATTCCGATACCGTAAAACAAACCAGCCGTAATCCCGCTTACTCTAGGGCCTACTTTTTCAACCCAAGGTCCTAAAAAGGCCGCTGAAATACCTAAAAATAAAATGGCCAATTTAAACGCCCATTTTATGGTGCTACCTTCCACATCAAAAATGTCTTTTACAGGGTTTGTTATAACCGAATAGGCATACACCGACCCTATAGAAATGTGAATACCAATGGCAGATAAAGCGATTAACCAGCGATTTTTAATGTTAGGATGTATCATACTTTGCGTTTTATCCATAACGGATTTAATTAATACTAATATTTTCAAATGAGGGTTGCAACAGGGCTTTGGCCTCTAAAAGTTCGGTTGCTGTATTTTCGCGGGCATCTTTGAGTTGGTATTCCCAACCCAAGGATTCCCACTTATGCACGCCTAATTTATGATAGGGCAAAATTTCAAGTTTCTCAATTGTGGTAAAGTCCTTAAAATAAGTTCCCAAGGCTTGCAACAGTTCAGGTTTATTGGTTAAACCCGGAACGAGGACGTAACGCAGCCACATAGCTTTACCTGTCTTTTCGCGGTGTTGTGCAAAATTAAAAGTGGTTTGGTGGTTTTTCATACCAGTTAGGTATTGATAGCCTTCCTCAGTCATATGCTTGATATCTAGCAGCACCAAATCGGTATAGTCGTCTAATAATTCTCTTACAAAATGATTCAAGATACGACCGTTGGTGTCTATGGCGGTATGAATGCCTTCAGCCTTCAAAAGTTTAAAAAAGGGTATCAATGCTTTGGCTTGCAGCAATGGTTCGCCACCAGAGACGGTTACACCGCCATACTTTCCGAAGTAAGGTTTGGCCTTCATCACCATATCAAAGAGTGCTTTTATGGTATGAGGTTCACCACCTTCCATTGCTATGGTATCGGGATTGTGACAGTATAAACACTTAAGCTTACACCCTTGCAAAAAAATCACAAACCTAATACCGGGACCGTCGTGGGTGCCAAAGCTTTCGATAGAATGAACGTTTAGTATAGTGTCTGGTAAAATAGTCATAGTCTTACTTTAAAAAAAGCACCTTATTAAATGTAGGCCATTCAAACAGGTGCTTTAAATAGTACATATTACATCGACTCGTGGAATGATCTTGAAATCACTTCCATTTGCTGCTCACGGGTGAGTCGAACAAAATTAACTGCATAACCCGATACCCTGATGGTAAGTTGCGGGTAAGCTTCTGGATGTTCCATGGCATCTAATAAGGTGTCCTTGTCTAACACATTGATATTGATATGTTGGGCCTTGTTAGAAAAATACCCATCTAAAATAGATATCAGATTTTGAACGCGCGTTTCAACATCGGCACCTAATGATTTTGGAACCACCGAAAAGGTATTGGAAATGCCGTCTTGTGCATCTTCATATCTAATTTTTGCAACCGAATTTAGAGAGGCAATAGCGCCCATTTCATCACGACCATGCATAGGATTCGCGCCGGGTGCAAAAGGAACACCCAAAGCTCTGCCATCCGGAGTAGCGCCTGTTTTTTTACCATACACCACGTTAGAGGTAATTGTTAACACCGATAAGGTTGGTGTGGCATTTTTATAGATTATAAACTGCTTCAACTCATTGTTGAAGTCGGATACCGCTTGCACTGCCAAAGCATCTACCCTATCGTCGTCATTACCGTATTTAGGAAACGCACCTTCAATGCTGAAATCTACTATTAAGCCGTCTTCATTTCTTATGGGTTTTACCTTCGCATATTTTATGGCCGACAACGAATCCGCAACGATTGATAGTCCGGCAATACCGTAAGCAATATCAATATGCGGATTGGTATCTATAAGTGCCATCTGTGCTTTTTCGTAATAATACTTATCGTGCATGTAGTGAATAATATTCATGGTATCGCAATACACACGTGCTACTTCTTGCATGGCTACTTTAAAGTTAATCATCACCTTATTAAAATCAAGGTATTCATCTTTATCGATAGGAACACCTTCAAGCACTTGTTCACCCGTTAACTCGCATCTACCGCCATTAATAGCCAATAGTAAGGTTTTGGCAAGATTGGTACGGGCTCCAAAAAACTGAATGGATTTGCCTAAATCCTGGTGCGATACGCAGCAGGCAATACCGTAATCGTCCGAACCTCTACTGTCGCGCATCAGTGCATCGTTTTCAAACTGTAATGAAGAGGTTTCAATCGCTACTTTTGCACAAAATTCTTTAAAGTTTTCGGGTAAATCTTCAGACCAAAGCACGGTCATATTAGGTTCGGGTGAAGCACCCAAATTATAGAGTGTATTTAAAAAACGGAAAGATGTTTTGGTAACTTTTGTGCGACCATCATGAAACATTCCGCCTATAGCTTCGGTAACCCAAGTAGGATCGCCTGCAAAAATTTCGTCGTATGCCTGCATTCGCAAGTGGCGTACCACTCTTAATTTCATGACAAACTGGTCTATGTATTCTTGTGCTTCTGCTTCGGTAATTAAACCTTGCTGCAAATCGTTTTCAATATAGATATCAAGAAAGGTTGATACATTGCCTAGCGACATGGCAGCACCATCTTGCTCTTTTACTGCAGCCAGATAAGCCATGTAAGTCCATTGCACTGCTTCGCGCGCATTTGTAGCGGGTTTTGATAAATCTATTGAATATGAATTACCTAGAGTTTTCATGGCATTTAAAGCCTTGATTTGCTCCGATACTTCTTCTCTCAATCTAATGACATCCTCGGTCATTGGACCAGTAATACTGGCTAAATCCTTGATTTTGGATTCAATTAAAAAATCAATTCCGTAAAGGGCAATACGTCTGTAGTCACCAATAATTCTACCTCTGGCATAATTATCAGGTAAGCCTGTTAAAATACCGAGTGAACGGTAGTTTCTAATCTCGTCGTTGTAGGCATCAAAAACACCATCGTTGTGGGTTTTAACGTATTTTGAAAACAGCTCTGTTAGTTTTTCGTTTGGTACCTTGCCATGTTCGGATAAAGCCTTTTCAACCACTTTAAAACCTCCGAAAGGTTTCATGGCACGCTTTAAAAGTGCATCGGTTTGTAAGCCAACAATAATTTCATTGTCTTTATCTATATAGCCGGGTCCAAAGGCGTCTATAGTTGAAATGGTTTCTGTATCCACACTTCTAACGCCGTTATTAGCGCGTTCTTCGGCCATAGCTTGGGTACAAATATCCCACAGCTTTAGTGTGCGCTTGGTCGGACCTTCTAAAAAAGCACTGGTTCCGTGATAGGGTGTGATATTATTAAACACAAAATCCCGAACGTTTACAGTTTTTGTCCAGGAACCACTAATAAATTTTGTTACTTCCATAATGTGAATCTTATAAGTAATGTTAGGTTTTTACCTAGCACAAAATTAGATTCAAACAGATTGTTTTTTGATGATATTCGTCATGTTTGTATGCTTGGAATCCTTTTAAAATATTGAAATAGTGAACGAAAACGTTTGAAGTTTGGGCATTCGAAATGTGTTAAATTTTAAAACATTTTGGTTTAAAATTAATATAGTGTGAATTGTTGCTGAAGTCTTCAAAAAAATGTTGAGATGTGACAGTTTTTCCATGAATCTGAACTAAATCTTGTAGGTGGTTAAACACCTGTAATAACCCTCACATAAGCCATGAATCCAAGGTATGCCGTGGATTTAAACAAGATCAATAAGGCCTATAATTATCAATTACTATTAAAATGACACTGAGATATTTACAAACATCTTTAAGTTATATGTAAGGAATATGAGTCCCATTTTGGATAGATTTACCAAAAGGTATAAAGCAACTAAAATAATCAAAAACAAACACAGATGGATCTAAAAAACAAAGTAGTAATGATTACAGGTGCCTCCAGCGGCATTGGGAAAGCAACGGCTATGAAATTAGCCAAAGAAGGCGCCTCAGTAGTTTTATGTGCCCGAAGTGAAGACGAACTAAACACCTTAAAAGATAAGATTGTTAAAAATGGTGGAAAGGCGATCGTGGTAAAAACGGATGTAACCAAATCCGCCGACCTAAAAGAAGCAGTGTCGCAGACTATTAAAGAATATGGTAGTGTTGATGTGTTGGTAAATAATGCCGGACTGATGCCACTCTCTCTCATCGAAAAGCTAAAAACCGATGAATGGGAAAAAATGGTAGATGTTAACATCAAAGGCGTACTCAACGGCGTAGCCGCGGTATTACCGACCATGAAAAAAAACAAAAGCGGACATATCATCAACATGTCGTCTTCGGCAGCACACAATTATTTTCCCGGCGGTGCTGTGTATTGCGCCACCAAGGTCGCAGTTAAAATGTTTTCCGAAGGCTTACGAAAAGAGTTAGCGCCTCAATATGGTATCAACATTACCTCTATCGAACCAGGTGCGGTAGACACTAGTCTGTTTGAAACCATTACCGATGCCGATATAAAAGAGAAACTAAAAGACATGAAAGAAATGACCAAACTAGAAGCTGAGGATATAGCCAACGCTATTTTCTATGCCTTAAATCAGCCCACTAGAGTTAATATTAACGACGTCTACATAATGCCAACAGAACAAGGCTAATCAAACTTAAAATAATACCATTATGAGTAAAGAAAAAACAATAGCAACCATCAACCCCACAAACGGTAAAATTCTGAATCGTTATAAATACATAACGGACAAAGCATTACAAGATGCCATTACAAAATGTCATAAAGCTTTTATGATATGGAGAGAAGTAAGTCCTGAAAATCGTGCAAAAGTTATTAAGGCCATCGGAAAAGAATTGATGAAGTCCAAAGAAGAATTGTCACAATTAATGACCGATGAAATGGGAAAAACTTTAGAGCATAGCAGGCAAGAAATAGATTTATGCGCTGCCATTTGTAATTATACCGCTAAAATCGGACCCAAAGAACTAAAAACAGAAGAACGCGATATGCTAAACGGCAACAAAGGACGTGTGTCTTATGCACCGATTGGCGTGGTGTATGGTATCCAGCCTTGGAACTATCCAAGCTATCAAGTAGTGCGCTATTCCATTGCAAGTCTTATGGGCGGCAATGGTGTATTGTTGAAGCACGCCTCAAATGTCACCGGTTCCGGCAAACTGCTGGAGCAAATTTACCAAAGGACCGACATACCAGACGGTTTGTTTACCATATTGATTATAAACCACGATCAATCCGATAGCGTAATAACCAATAAGCTGGTGCGTGGTGTTACCCTTACCGGAAGTCCAGAGGCAGGCAAGAAAATTGGACAGAAAGCTACGGCGGCCTTAAAAAAATCTGTTTTGGAATTGGGCAGCAACGATGCCTATCTGGTTTTTGAAGATGCCGATATAGACCTTGCCGTTAAAGCTTCCGTAACAGGACGTATATATAACAATGGCGAAACTTGCATTGCTGCAAAGCGATTTATTGTAGTAGAAAAGGTTTATGATGAGTTTCGGGAGAAATTTGTAAAAGCCATGAGTAAGGTCAAAACAGGAAATCCTAATATTAAAAGTACCCAATTGGGTCCCATAGCACGTGAAGATCTCCGTGATGAACTGCACGAACAAGTGTTAGCAAGTGTAAAGAAAGGCGCCAAGATAGCCTGTGGAGGAAAAATTCCGAATGGAGAAGGCTTTTTCTATCCCGCTACAGTTTTAGAAAATGTGAAGCCCGGACAGCCAGCCTACGAGGATGAATTTTTTGGACCCGTAGCTTCACTAATCAAAGCCAAGAACAATAAAGATGCCATGCGCATTGCTAACGACAGTCGTTATGGACTTGGCGGTGGAATCTTCTCAAAAAACGAAGCCGCCGCCTTTGAAATAGCCGAGAAATACTTTGACACGGGTATGGTCTTTATCAATTCATTTGGTTTAGCTGATCCGGCCATGCCATTTGGTGGTGTTAAAGAATCGGGTTACGGTCGTGAACACGGTGGCTTTGGACTTAAAGAATTTGTAAATGTTAAAAGTGTAATGAAAAGGTAAAAGATGGATATCAACACAATAGCCTCAATTAAGTTGACAAAAGCTTCTAATACCTTTTTTTTGAGCCATACAACAACACATGAATTCTTGCGCGCAGATGTATTAGATGGTTTTAACTATATTTTACTAATAAAGGGACTTTGATGAAATAGGGCGAGCGTTCATTAGCAGCGTGAAGAGACGCCGCGCTAAAGTTTGAGCGCTTTAATTTAACATAAAAACTTAGATATTAAAAGCCGAAACAACTCATCTTTCAAAATTTATTCTCCAGTTAATCAACGAACATCGCCTAATCGCTGAACACTAAACTATCTGTTCTAACCTCTTACTTGTCTTTGAATGTTAAAGTAATTTTAAATAACCTTGTTTATTCAATAATTAATGGTATAATACAAAGGAAGTCGATTGAATAAAAAATATAACAATTTTTTTAATGCGACAATTATAAATTAATAACACAAATAAACACAAACACATTATGGGAAGAGAAAGTAGTACACTTTTAGGAATTTTAGCAGGAACAGCCATTGGCGCAACTTTAGGAATATTGTTTGCACCAGATAAAGGCTCTAATACAAGACAGCGCATAGCAGACGAAGCGCAAGCTGCTAAAGATAAGATTCAGGAAAGTGCGCTCCATATGAAAGATCGCGTTGTTGAAACCGTATCTCATAAAAAAGAATCTTTAGATGAACAAGTGGAATCTATCGTTTCGGATATGAGTCACAAAACTGAAGATGTCATCACAACACTTGAAAAGAAATTAGCTGAGCTTAAGTCTAAAAACAAGAAATTTCAAAAAGCATAAGCATGAATATTTTTGAATCTGTAAATGATGCAACTGGCAAAATGTCGGATGCAGGGGAAACTTATATTAAAAAAACACAAGAATATTTTACATTAAAAGTTTTTCAGCAATTAACAATTTCAATTAGTCTAGTTGCAAAAGCTATAATTATTGGTGGCATGTTATTCATAGCACTAATTTTCTTAGCTTTTGCGGCCGCTATGGCTATCGGCAATTGGCTACAAGATGGCGCTCTAGGCTTCGTTATAGTGGCTGGCATATTTTTAATAGCGACATCAATCGTTTATTTTAGCCGACATCACATCAACAACAAAATCATTAAAACATTTTCCTCTAAATTCTTCGACTAACAACTATGAAACAATATCAATCTTTTGAAGATATTCAATATAATTTATCACGTCTCAAGCTTGAACGCAGCATTGCATTAGAAAAAATGAAATTAGCTAAAAGCGAATTTACAGACAATCTAAGACCAGCTAATTGGGTAATGACCATAGCTAACGTGGCTAGTAAATATGGATTCTATGTGCTTTTGAAGCGGTTATTTAGATAGACAAGCAAATTTAATTATCTTTTAAGCAACCGCTAACTTCAGAATAGGTTGTACTATTTTGCATCGTTAACTTTAATTAATTAACATCCCAGTATCAGGATATCAATTACTTACAGATAAACAAAGGTTTATTTACTTCAAATATTTTACTCACAAACAATTAGTACCTATTAGCAGGGTACTCCATAGATACTCCCACCTTACTCCATAGCAAAGCCATAGCAAAGCCCACCCTTGGCTTTTTTAGAATGAGTCTCAATAAAAGAAATTGTAGAGCGTTTTAGAATATGGCGCTATCTTTTTTTAAAAAATTTGGTTTCTAACATTCGAATTTATCTAATATGACTCCCCGCATTCACATCAATGGTCGCTCCTGTAGCATGATCCATTAATCCACTACACATTAATCCAACCAAGGGCGCTATATCTTGTGGTGTGGTAAGTTCGTTTAAAGCTATTTCACTTAGGATGCGTTCTTCGCCATAAGTGTCAATAAATGCTTCAGCCATTTGCGTTCGGGTAAATCCCGGTGCAACCACAAAAGCCTTAATATTATCTTTACCGAAGGATCGCGCAACACTGCGCGCCAAAGAAGTTAAACCACCTTTAGAAGCCGCATAGGCTAAATATTCTTGTGTTTCACCTCTTAAAGCAGCACGACTGCCAATATAAATAAAACGGCCTCCAGAGGCTTGAGATTTGAAGTAATCAATTCCCAATTTAGTGAGTAATCCCACCGCATCCAGATTAATAGCCAAGGTGCGTTTCCATACCTCAAACCAATCATCAATATGTTCTGAAATAGGATGCGCTAAAAATACACCAGCATTTAAAACTATGCTGTCCAGCCTTCCAAAAGCTGTGATTATATCTTGAAATAATGTTTTAACAGATTCTTTCTGACTCAAATCCGCTTGAAAGCATCTCGAGCGTGTATTTGGATACTTTGATATCAATTGTCGTGCAGCGTCTTGACCACTATTAAAATGTACGGCTACACAAGCACCTTGCAACATGAGGTAATCAGCAATGGCATATCCAATGCCTTTGGAAGCGCCAGTTACAAGAATGTTATTGTTTATTAAATCTTTATCGGCCACGATTTAAGGCAAAGGATTAGGAAATAAAAATACACATTTTTTTAAAGTAACTGAAGTATTAAAATCTTAAATAAGTTTTTATTCCTAGGGTGTGGGATAGGCAAATCTCAACTTAAGCTATAGCTCAATTATTACGTAATTATCTCAAATTTAATGCTTAAATTTTTTTATACCAAATGTATATTATAGATTTGGAGTCTAAGTTTAAACCAACTAAAATCTTTTATCATGAAAAAAATCTTTATCCTTTTACCAATCGTAACTTTAATCATTTTTACATCTTGCAGTAGCGATGACGATAATGGTGGAAACCAAGCTAGCATAATAGGTGCCTGGGAGTATTCTCAAGAAGGAACCATTATTGGTGGCCAAGAAGTCCTTGAGCCCTACGATCACGAAGCCCCTGAATGTGGCAATGATTTTATAGAGTTTAGTGCTAATGGTACAGCCGTTGAGACCTATTTTTTCTTAAACATGGATAGTCAATGTGAAACCGAAGCTTTTACATTTTCTTATGAAGTAAATGGTCAACAAATAACCATTAATGACGATGATGAGGTTATCACCGCCGAAATCTTGACACTCAGCAACACAACTTTAAAAGTGAGAACCACCGAGGAATTTGGAGGTGAAACTTTTGTTTATATAGTCCTGCTTACAAGAATTTAAATTAAATTCCAAAAAATACTGATTAGAGAGCTATTTAAAAATAGATCTCCCTTTTTTGCATACAATATACTTAGCGCTACTTACAATAAACCTTTTATCCAGCCACCATCAACAGCAAGCGATGTTCCTGTGATATAACTAGCCCTAGCACTCGCTAAAAAGGTAACAGCTGCCGCAAATTCTTCGGGGTCGCCAAAGCGTTTTAGTGGAATCTCATTAACAGCGTTTTTAAAATCGGGATTCGTTTCAATTAAAGTCAAAAGTCTGTTGGTTTTAGTATAACCGGGCATCACGTTGTTAACAGTGATATTATAAACACCCAACTCATTAGCAAGGCTTTTAGTTAATCCCACCACCGAAGCTCGCACTGAATTAGATAAAATTAAATTATCAACTGGCTGCTTTACTGCCTGAGAGGTAATTGAAATAATGCGTCCATAAGGCTGCTGTTTCATACCAGGAAGTACAGCTTGTATCAAAGCTACCGCACTTTCTAATAATAAATTATAGGTCTGTTGCCATTGCTTAAGCGACAAATCTTCAAACTTGCCAGCCGGTGGACCACCAGTGTTAGTTACCAAAATATCAATATGATTAAACTGTTTAAAAATAGTCTGTAATACTTGGTCCCTTTCGGAAGCATTTGATAAATCGCCTGCAACTGCTAGCACTGTAGTGTTGTACTCAGTTTCAATCAGCTGTTGGGTTGCTTTTAAACGGTCTTCATTTCTGCCATTTATAATGACGGTCGCCCCTTCTTTGGCAAGCTCCATTGCGACAGCCTTACCTAATCCCTCACTGGAAGCAGCTATAAACACTACTTTGTCTTTTAATCCTAAATCCACAGCCTACTTTCTTAAATAATCATCGGTGCCATCCAGCCAATCGGCGCGAATGGGCGACCAGGTATCGACTTCTTCAACATCGCCAATCATCAAGGCTTCATGAGGCACATGAGACGGAATCACAACAGAATCACCAGGTCCTAAATCCATGGTTTGCGCCTTATCTGCACCAAACCAAAAACGGATGGTGCCAGAAACTACTTGGGTTACCTGTTCGTTTTCATGCTGGTGAAGCGGCACTAAAAAACCATCCTTAAACTTCATTTTAGCCACCATGACTTTGTCGCCATAAATCATTTGTCGTTGCATTTTATCGTTTACTTGCTCTACTGGTACATCGGCCCAGTTAATTTTCTTTACCATATTACTATTCTTTATCTATTAATTCGTATCCTTGATTAACACCCTTTTCAATAGCAGGCACGCCACTTTCCATCCAAACAGGTTTAGGAGCAGCTTTTAAATAATGGTCGAAAAATTGCGCCATTCTGATATTAAAGTCTTTGCGATTCTGCATTTTTAAAGGCCAATGTGGTTCGCCATTGTAGTTAAGCATCCAGGAAGGTTTACCCAAACGACGCAAACTTGTGAAAAACTCAATGCCTTGGTACCATGGTACATGTCCATCGGCATCGTTATGCATGATGAGCAAAGGTGTGTTAATTTTATCGATATTGAAAATGGGTGAATTCTCCACATAACGCTGTGGATAATCCCAAGGCGTACCTCCTATTCTACTTTGGGTATGTTCGTATTGAAACTGCCTACTCAGGCCTGTTTGCCATCTGATACCGCCGTAGGCACTTATCATGTTAGCAACCGGCGCACCTGATTCGGCTGCTTTAAAAATGTCAGTTTTGGTGACCATGTATGCAATTTGATAACCACCCCAACTATGGCCTTGGGTGCCAATATTGTCTTTATCAACAAAACCTTTTTCTATCAAAGAAGTGATACCAGGCATCACGCAACTAAAAGCACTTTCGCCTGGGTAACCGATGCGGTAATGAATATCAGGATTGAAAATAAGATAACCACGGCTGGCATAAAAACTGTAATTGATAGACGAACGCTCAGCTCTGGGAATACGATGGTTGTGCAATCCGTCGGAACTCCTTTCATAAAAATTAACAAGTAAAGGGTATTTTTTATTAGGGTCGAAGTTTTCTGGTTTGATAAGCATCCCGGTTAACGGAATTCCATCTAAAGATGTCCATTCCACCAATTCCGCAGTGCCCCAATTGTAATTAGCTTGTTGCGGATTGGCATTACTAATTACCGTTGATTTTTTAAAACTTAAATCAGATAATCGAATGTTAGGAAACTCCTGAAACGACTGACGACTAAAAATAACAGCCCCGCTTTCTCTGGCCTTTTGAGGATTTGAATAGCGGTAAGGTCCGTCTAAAAGCTGCTTACCGTTTTTGTTTTTATAATTGAATTCATAGTAACCTGAATTTTTAGTAGTTTCATTAAAAGTAGTTAACAACCATTTATCTGAAGTATCAATATAACGTTGCTCTGGATCTAAATTGACATATCGATAGCTTGTTTTGCTAGGTCGGCCATCGGTTAATTTCGTCGCAACAGCAGTTTCAGGATGGAACTCCCATAGGTCATAACGATCGTATAAAATTACGGAGGCATCATTTTTCGTCCAACCTGCAGAACCATACGAACGGGGTTCTACAGGAGAATCGTTCATCTCATCGAAAAAGGGTTTGCCTTTTGTGAGTTCGGTGTATTTACTTGTTTCTAAATTGTAGGTGTACCAAGTACTGTCAATAGGATGGTAACCGAAGGCATATTTACCGCTCGGACTCATCTGCACACTCCCATAAAATTGTTTCATGGCAGGTTTAACTTCACCCGTGTTTACATTGATAATAGCCACATCACTCGCTCTTTTGCCTGTCCATTGACTTTCCAACATATATGGCTTACTATTGCTAATGAATGCGAAATTGCCGTTACCTTCGTTGGCTGTTCGGGCATCAGGATAAGCTTTTGAAGCTATTTGGATTAGCTTTTTAGTGTTTAGATGATAGACGGTTTCAAAAGACTTTTTCTGGTCATTTTCAATCTGCATTTCTTGCACCGTGTATAGACGAGGTTCATCATAGGTCCATACTTCAACATTCACAATTTCTTCATCTAATAATGTAGTATCCTTCACTACGTGTGGCAAAGCCAATCCAAAATACAGCCTCGATTCATCTTTTGAAAAACTCAGACTACCGTCGGAAGACACGCGATAGCCTTCAGGTGCCGAAGTATTATCCACCACCAATTCAGTTTGATTATTATTAGCATTCCAAGTGTATACCTGATTAGGCCTTAAAAAGGCTTTGGTAGTATCGGCATCTACCACAAATCCCAATTGCGAACCAGAATCACTAAAAATTAATTTAGCATATTTGGTTTTGGCATGCGATTCAAAAATTTGCTTTGTAATCTTATTGTCTAAATCTAATACAAACACTCCAGCGTTATGATCGTCTTCATCACCAGTTGTGGTATAAGCCAACTTTCTGCCCTCTTTAGCAAAACAGAAGTTAGTAACAAAATGAATGGTGTCTTCTACAGAATATTTTAAGTTTTTAATAACCAAGGAATAGCCTGTTTTGTCGCTAGCAACTTTTGGTTTCTTCTTGGTTTTGGTGGTATCTTTTTGAGTTGAATCTTTAGATTTTTCAGTATTATCCGGCTTTTTCTTATCCTCCAACTGAAAAGTATAAGCCACATATCCCGACCATTTTTCGGGGAGTTGATACGATTTTATATTTCCAATTTTATGAAGCGATTTGGTCTTTAAATTAAAAATCCCGATAGAATCTTTAGGCATTTTCTCCTTTTTAACCTTACGACGCTTCATTTCAATGATGCTATCTTTCCAAGGCTTGATGGTGAAAATGGCATAATTGCCATCATAGGTAAAGCTGCCGCGTTCTGAACGTTCGTGTTCAAACACCAAGTTGGCTTTGTTATCTTTAATTCTTGTATGCTGGTCTTTTTCACCCTTTTCTAAGGAATACATTACAAAGTCACCTGCGGGTGAAATGGTTTCTCTTTGGATGGTATTCCAAATATCGTAGTCTGAATGATCTAATACTTTCTTTTGTGAAAAAAGGTTGATACTGAAACATAGAATCAAAAGATAAAGAACTGATTTCATGTGTTGTGTTTTACTATTTTTAAACTAGCAATTTCTTCGTGCAACTCTGTGGTACAACTACTACAGAAAGTTTAGCTAAGAAACATAGGTTTTTTTAAAGTTATTTTGCAATAGGAATACGTATTTGCGATGGATACGTCTTTGAATGATGCACTTTATTGGTGGCAATTACACCCACCGATTCATCATAATTATTACCGCCTGTGTTAAGGTTTCTGGCAAAACGCGGAAAATTACTGCTAGATATTTCTATACGAATACGATGTCCCTTTTTGAAGACATTACTAGTAGCCAATGGCGTGAGGTCTATTTTATAAACCTTACCTTCTTCCATAAATACTTCTTTGTCATAACCTTCACGGTAACGCACCCGCTGAATGGTTTCATCTAAATTATAGGCCGTGCCATCAGGAGCTACATCAATTAGTTTTAAGGTGAAATCCGTGTCCTTAACATCAGAAGACACATAAAGCGTGGCTTCAATAAAACCTGAAACCTCTGTATCCTCCGTTAAAATATCCGAAGAATACACCAAAATATCTTCACGTGTTTCCATATCAATTTGATCGAAGGCGCCGCCTTTCACCGCATTGCCAGTACAACACACATTGCCACCGTAAGATGGGACAGGCGCCATTGGGTCGTAAATAAAACTATCTGGTTTATCGGCAGCTGGTTTTTTAGTTGTGAGTTTACCATCGCCAAAGTGGCTATTGGCTTTTCTGTTGCTATTTAAATAAAACGTGGTCATTTTAGTGTTTTCAGGTGGCCACGTATTGGAGGATTGCCAAACATTGGTTCCCATAGTGTAATATTGCACTCTAGGTGTTGTCTCTTTAAAATCGTTCGCTTCACCTTTGAGCCATAAATCGAACCATTTGGTAATTTGCTCGTTGTAATTTAATCTGGCATCTCCAACGCTACGTTCACCAACCATAGTATTTTCTGTAGCTCTGGTGTAACCACAATGCAAGGTTGGCGCAATTACCAAGTACTGATTATCCCTTACAAAGGCATCTTTAGCCTTGTTGCGCACATGATTAAATAAACTGATGTTGGGAGTTATAGACACATCGTACCAAGATGCGAACCAAAAACTGGGTGTTGTAATTTCCATATTGTCATGGTAAAGTCCGCCTTCAAACCATTCGGGATCGTTAGGCTTTCTACGAATCATTTTATCGAATATTTCGCGCTTACCGTTTACATTTTTTAGAATATCTTGAATTGGTAAATGGCTTAAAGCCTCGGCCATATCTACTGATGGATTTTTGGGACCTAAATCGTAAAATCGAGAAATGCGAATTAAATCTTCCTGTGTTGCACCCGCTGGAATACGCGGTTTGAATTTGTCGTGTTCTACGCCATATAGCCATGCGAAAAACAACATCTGTTCTGCACCACCTCGATACCAATTGCCTTGTTCATTGATATTGCCAACCCTACCAACACCGGCACCAAAACCTTGCGGCACCATAGCGGCATGGGAAGGATGATCTAAAGCCGACACTGCCATGAGCCATTCAGCCGTAGAAGAACAACCAATAGTCCCTATTTTACCGTTAGACCACGGTTGATTTTTCATCCATTCAAAAGCATCGTAGCCATCGGTTAAAGGGACTCCGAGAATATCCCATTCACCTTCAGAAAAATACCGACCACGTTCATTTTGAACCACATAAATATAGCCTTGTTTTATATAATCTAAAGCCCGTTGTGCTTCTCTTAATCTTTGTTTACCATCCACCCATGTATTAAAGTTGTAAGGTGTTCTTGAAAAGATAATAGGATACTGGCCATCGGCTTTTGGGCGATAGATATCGGTTGCTAATCTGATGCCATCGCGCATGGGCATCATCACTTTTTCATCAACAATGGCAATGTCAGAAAGTTGCCCGAGAATATCCTCCTGAGAATGCGTGACAGTAACGGAAAATAGTAAACATGCCAGTGGCAAATAAAGTGATAGAAAGTGTTTTTTCATTTAAAATAGATTAGTTGGTTAATGCAATTTTTAAAGATATGAAAATGTATTAAGAGATATGAAACAGTAGGATTTTTTAACAATTAGTTATGTTGAATAATCTTTGTAATGATTAAATCAAGTTGCGCTAAAGAGCAAAACGATACAATACAACCTAGTGCGCTTTGTGAAAAAGTTTGAGCTTTGTGGTAAAAAAATTAACCACGAAGTGCGCAAAGAAGGCACGAAGCACGCAAAGTTTAGGCTGTTGACATTTATAAAACTTTTGTGCCCTTTGTGTAAAATCTTTGTGGTCTTTGTGGTGAAAAATAAACCACAGAGTCACGGAGAACACTAAGAAAAAACTTTGCGTGGTTTGTGGTAAAAAAATAACCAAGAAGAAGTATGCTACATATCTTAAATACTTTAAAAAATAACTTGATAAAAAAAGCCAACAACATCAAGTTATTGGCTTAAATGAATAATATATGAAGTAAGTTAATTTTTTAAACTCGCCATATCAATTACAAAACGGTATTTAACATCTGCTTTGATAACGCGTTCGTAAGCTTGGTTAATGTCTTGCATATTGATCATTTCAATATCTGAAGTGATATTGTGTTCTCCACAAAAATCTAACATTTCCTGAGTTTCTTTGATGCCGCCAATAAGCGAACCAGCAATGCGCTTTCTGCCTAAGATGATACCTCCGCCGTGAAATGGTTTTAATGGCTCTACCGCGCCTACCATCACCATAGTTGCATCGCGTTTCAGCATGGCGATATAAGGATCCATTTCGTGAGCCACAGGGACGGTGTTTAGTATAAAATCGAAACTGTTAAGGTGTTTTTGAACCTCCGCTTCATTGGTTGAAATCAAAACATCATGTGCACCTAAAGCTTTCGCATCAGCAGCTTTTGAGGGGCTTGTAGTAATCATCACCACATGTGCGCCTAAAGCGTTTGCGAACTTAACGCCCATGTGACCCAAGCCACCCAAACCAACAATACCAACCTTGTCCCCTTTTTTAACATTCCAGTGTTTTAAAGGCGACCAAGTAGTGATACCGGCACACAGTAATGGCGCCGTGCCTTTTGGGTCAATGTTTTCTGGTATTTTTAAAACAAATGATTCGTCAACAACAATAGACGTGGAATATCCACCATAAGTTGTGCCGTTTAAATGTTTATCGGGACTATTGTAAGTGCCGGTCCAGCCGTTTTCACAGTATTGCTCTAAACCGTCGTTGCATGAATGACATGTTCTGCACGAATCCACTAAACAACCAACGCCCACTAAGTCGCCAGTTTTATAGTTTTTCACTTCGTTTCCAACATTAACCACGCGACCAATAATTTCATGGCCTGGCACTACTGGATACACGGAATTTTTCCAGTCGTTTCTAGCGGTATGAATGTCGCTGTGGCAAACACCACAATATAAAATTTCGATGTGCACATCTTTGGCGCCAGCTACTCTGCGCTCAATTTGTAATAGCTCTAAATCGGCTGTTGCAGCTTTAGTGCCGAATGCTTTTATTTTGGTTGTCATATATTTTTATTTAATTATTTATATTTTTTCTTTAATTTTTTTGTCTAAAAACTGATAGTCAATATAACCCTTTTTTCCGGGAGTATAAAATGTATCTTCATTCCATTCAGCCAATGGTGCATTGGTTTTAAATCGTTCCACCAAATCAGGATTTGAAATATAGAGCTTACCAAAGGCGACCATATCAGCAAAGCCAGCTTCAATTATCGCGTTTCCCTTTTCTTGATCAAACTCGCTATTGATTATTAAGGTACCTTTATAAAGCGGACGAAAATGCTTTGCAATGTCAGTTACAGCATGAGGTACATCAGAAACATCGGTAAAAGGCTCCGATAAGTGTAAATAAGCGAGATTATAATTATTGAGTTGTTTTACAATATATTCGAAAGTTGGAATGGTTTCTTCATCTAAAGTCATTCCAAAGGCATTATGCAATGAAGGATTAAGCCTTAATCCGATACGTTCAACAGGGATTTCGTTTTTAACAGCCTCTAGCACTTCAAATAAAAACCGTGCTTTATTTTCAATACTTCCGCCGTATTGATCGGTGCGCTGATTAGAAGCATTGTTGAAAAATTGATGAAACAAATACCCATTGGAAGAATGGATTTCAACACCATCAAAACCCGCTTCTACTGCATTTTTAGCGGCTTTGGCAAAATCGGCTACAGTGGTTTGAATGTCTTCAATAGTCATGGCTTTAGGTGTTACCGTATCTTTAAAACCTGCTGGCGTGTAGGACTTGGAATTAGGATTAATGGCTGAAGGCGCTAAAGGCAGTTCGCCATTATGGAAATCGGGATGCGACATTCTACCAACATTCCACAACTGAATGAATATTTTTCCACCTTTATCATGTACTTTTTGAGTCACATGTTTCCAGCCTTCAACTTGCGCTTTAGAATGAATTCCAGGCGTATTGATATAACCAATAGCTTGTTTAGAAACTTGAGAACCTTCAGTAATTATGAGACCAGCGGAGGCGCGTTGCTCATAATACACCCCGTGTAAGGCCTCTGTAGGTGCGCGTTCATCGTTATCGGCGCGACTTCGTGTCATAGGCGCCATTACAATACGATTGTTAAGTTGAATGGTATTAGATAATATAATTGGCTCTAAAAGAGGTTGTTTTGACATAGCTGCTTTATTTTTTTAATTAATCTGAAAGGTACGACAGCTAAAACTTAAAAGAAAATGAGTTAACGAGCTTATGTGTTAACATTTGTTAATCTTTTGAAAGATGCTACTAAGAAAAATGAGACTATTTACCTTCTAAACCGAGAAAATATAACCATAGTCCTCTTGGTATTGATAAAGTAAACGCCGGTTAGCAACACCGATGCTGCAATAATCGATTGTAAGGTGATGGTTTCATTTAAAAAAAACCATCCTAAAAAAAGAGCAACGATTGGGTTTACATAGGTAGAAGTAGCCACCTTTTCTGGGGAAACAAACTTAAGCAGATAATTAAATGATGTAAAAGCTACGATACTTCCAAAAATAATTAGTAGTGCCATAGACCAATAAACCTCACTGCTCCACAATGTGATATTCAACCAAGGTTCATTAAAAGCAAGACTAGCAATGCACAGTATAAGACCACCTGAAATCATTTGATAGGCAGCTGTTACAAAATAGTTTTTTGGTAAATCGGCCTTACCAACAAACAAACTGCCATAGCCCCAACTTACCATACAGGCAAAAATCATAATCATTCCAAGTATTGAATTCTCTTGACTCAAAATAGCTTTTTGGCTTACCAATAAATAAATACCAATTACACCGAGAATCACCCCTATAATGGAACTAGATTTGATTTTTTTACCTTGAATGAAAAACATAAGAATTAATACCACCAATGGCTGAGCCGAAATCTCTAAAGCAGCAAAACCGCTATCCACGTATTTCAAAGCCCACACAATGATACCATTCCCAAAAGCCAAAAATAGGAAACCACTAATGACACAATTGCGCAATTGTGTCTTTGTTATTCTGAGTGAAATTCCTAAAACTCTGCACAATAAAAAAATGATGACTCCCGCGATGGTAAAGCGAACTGATGCAAGAAAGAAAGGTGACAACTCTTTAACAGCTATTTTATTAAGCAAATAAGTAGAGCCCCAAATAAAGTAGATAGAGAAAAATGCGCCTATAACTAATAACTTGTTTGGTGGTTGGCTCATAAGTTTAAAATAACGTGCAATATTAGGAGTATTAATTGGATTTACATATGAAGACGCTCTTAAATATGAGTTGGTCTGAAGGTCTTTTTGAAATATTTAACATTAAAACACCGACATTAGAATTAACTTTAAAACTTAATTAAAACCAACTTTCAATGAGAACAACATTTAAAACATTTATCTTAATCTTTTTAGTCTTTAATTCTATAGCATTTTCTCAAGATAAAGATGCAATTATTCAAAACATTATGGACGAAACCTACAACAACTCGCAGCTAGAACAACTCGCTTTTGAGTTAATGGACGAAATTGGTCCACGATTGGTAGGTTCACCACAAATGAAACAGGCTCATGATTGGGCCGTTGCTAAATTTAACAGTTGGGATATCAAAGCTGAAAACGAACAATACGGCGAATGGCACGCTTGGGAACGTGGCATTACACATATTGATATGGTATCACCTCGTGTGAAATCTATTGAAGGCATGCAACTTGCATGGAGTGCCGCGACACCTAAAAAAGGGATTACGGTCGAAGCGATTACCTTGCCTGAAAATATTACAGATTCTCTGAGTTTTGTGAGATGGCTACCCAATGTAAAAGGAAAATTAGTTCTCACCTCTATGCCACAGCCCACAGGCAGACCCGATTATAATTGGGAGGAATTTGCCACACCCGAATCCTTTGAAAAGATGAAGAAAGATCGAGAAGAACAAACAGCCACGTGGAATGACAATATAAATAACACTGGTTACAGTAGTCGTACTTTAGATGTGGCACTGGAAGAAGCAGGCGCAGCAGGAATAGTGCAATCTTACTGGTCTAGAGCTTTTGGTGCCAATAAAATATTTAGCTCGCGCACAAAAAATATTCCAACGGTTGATATATCCTTAGAAGATTATGGCAGCATTTACCGTTTAGCCCAAAAGGGAAAAAAACCAATGTTGCGCATTTATACTGAATCCAAAGATTTAGGTACTGCTCCTACTTTTAATACTATTGCACGAATAGAAGGCACAGAAAAGTCAGAGGAATATATCATATTATCGGCGCATTTTGATTCTTGGGATGGCGGTACTGGCGCCACAGATAATGGTACAGGAAGTATTACCATGATGGAAATTGCCAGAATTTTAAAGAAATATTATCCCAACCCAAAACGCACTATTATAGTTGGCCTTTGGGGTAGCGAAGAACAAGGCTTGAACGGTTCGCGCTCTTTTGTGCACGACCATCCCGAGATTGTCGATAATGTACAAGCTGTTTTTAACCAAGATAATGGAACTGGACGCGTGGTGAGTTTAAGTGGTCAAGGATTTTTACATTCTTACGATTATTTAAACAGATGGATGCAACCAGTTCCTGAGGATATTAAAAAACATGTTGAAACTAACTTTCCTGGAAGTCCTGCTGGTGGTGGTTCTGATTATGCCTCTTTTTTAGCAGCTGGCGCACCAGCTTTTAGTATGAGCTCTCTAAGCTGGTCTTATTGGAATTACACATGGCATACCAATTTAGATACTTACGACAAAATTGTATTTGATGATTTAAAGAACAATGTAGCCTTAATTGCTATTATGACTTATATGGCTTCTGAAGATGAAGAGCGTACTTCGAGAGAGCGAGCCGTATTGCCAATTAACCGACGTACCAATGAACAAATGGAATGGCCAAAGCCTCGCGACGGAAATCGCAAGGGTGGCCTAGATTAATAAGTTTATAAGGTTTATATTTTTTTTACCCGAACGGCATTCATGCCTTTCATACCTTTTTCAAGCTCATAGGATACTTTGTCGTTTTCGGCAATAGAATCTAAATGACCGCTAACGTGGGTGAAGTATTTCTCTTGGTTGACGTTGTCAATTATAAATCCAAAACCTTTTGAACCATCAAAGAAAGATACTTTACCTTCACGAACGGGGTTTAACGCTTCTTTGTCTTCGGCCGTTTGCTTCGGGATACCAATTTCAATACTTTCGGCATCCACCTTTACCTTCATAGTTGGGTCTGGCGGTGTATCGGTTAAATTTCCATTGTAATCTACATAAGCAATAGGAATACCTCCTGTGCCATGCTCATCTTTGTTTGATTTACGCGCTTCCATTTTTTTGCGCTTGTCTTCGCGCTTTTTTAAACGCTTTTTTTCTTTTTCAGATTTGTTAAAAGTTTGCTGTGATTTAGCCATTCAATAAAACATATATTTAATTAAAGCAGTTAAAGGGAATTCTTAAACTTAAAGGAGAGATAAAATACTGAAGGCAACTTAGATTTTAATTCCGATGAATATAATGAAACACGATAGTGCCCTTAACTACCGTTGCAAAGATAAGTTATAATTTTGATATTTGTACTATGTGTCTTTTTGATGATAAATACCATTGAAAATAACCGCTTAATCAATCCTTTTACATGGGGTGTAGTGAGATATTATAGATATTCGGAGGTTAATTCTTCCACCACAAGACCATCTTCCAAACTTTGTATGACACCTTGGGCTGCTCGTTCACCAGAAATCATAGCTGCGTTTAATGAGCCATTTAGCATATAATCACCCGCCAGATAAATGGTTGGCTTTAACTGGGTTTCAGAAGGCTCACCGTCGTAACGCAAATCTTTTAAATTAGGTAATGCTTTTTCTATTGGATAATGCTTTAGAAATACAGTGTTTTGAATATTACAAAAGGTTTTTAAATCTGAAGTAACAGCCTTAACCAGCGCTTCAGTTGATAGTTGGTGAGGTTTTACTACTGTTACGGATAATAAATGATGGGCACCGTTGTGGGTCATCTCTAAACTATCGTGAAAGAAGATGTTATTTATGAGTGCGCCTTTATCAGCCACTAAACCAATAATAGGCTTGTTTAAGTTTCGTTTTTCTACTTCAAAATAAAGAGTATCACAACGTTTCCATTTCACTTCTTGGTTATTTAAATTTGGAATTAGCGCCGAAGCCGCAGTTGCCACAATGGTAAAATGAGTGTTTAAAACCTCACCATTTTCTAACACTAAGGTAGAATCGGTTACTTCCTTCACTTTAGTATTAAAAATAAACTCTGTTGTTTTCAATTTAGATTTGAGCTGCTGAGGGATAGCTCCAATACCATCTTTTGGAAGCACCGCCAGACCTTCTCCGAACATTTTATAAACGTATTCAAACATTCGGCTGGAGGTACTTAAATTTGGCTCGAGGAAAATACCTGAGAAAAATGGTTTGAAGAATTCATCAATTACTTTAGAAGAAAATCCAAATTCCTGTAAATAGCCTAATGTGGTTTGTTCTGGTTTTTGAAAAATTTCTTCAAGACTCTGTTTTTTGAGACGTCTATTTAACTTCAATATTTTAAGCTTATCGTTAAAGGTTGCAACATTTGATACTAATGTTCCCCACAACAAACTAGGTTTTCGCAAGGCGTCACCGATAGTTTGTTGATTACCATTTTTAAAAATTACTGCTCCTGGTAAAAAGTACTGAGGTGCTAAAGCCTTGAAATTTAAATACTGTTTGGCCTTTGGATAGGCCTCGAGCAACACTTGAAAGCCTCTATCTAGTTGATAGCCCTTAATTATTTCGGTAGTTACACGTCCGCCTACCTTAGTGTTTGCATCTATTATAGTTGGATGATATCCATTTTTTTCGAGGACAACGGCCGCAATTAATCCGCTAATCCCCGCGCCAATGATGTGAATTTTATAATCTTTTTTATTCAAAATATTGTTTCTTTTTGATCTTAATCAAACTCCCAGAGTCAGTTGCAAAATATTTTTTTAAAATCTGAATGCTCTTTTTAAATTCTTCTTTAACAATTTACGGTCCTTTAAAAATTGACAATCTTAATCAAAGGTTAGTTCTAAATGTATGATTGTAAAAGATAGTGTTCAGTTTTTTAATTGCAAAATTAAAGGATGGTATCTAAATATAAACTTATAAGAATGTTAAGCTTTTGATATTCGAAAAACGACAAGTTTAAAGTTTGACCACTTTTGCATATTACTTTAAGTTTAAAATAATAAAGTTCTAAACTGTGAATATTTTCTCAATACCATATGAAACAAATAGCATCACTTACCCGAACAAACTATAGCAAGATCCCGTAACATTTTAGTCATAAGTTTTTTACGTTAAATACACGGCAAACCCACAATCAAATAGAATTAATGATGTTTAATTTAGAAACTTAATGGTTTATCAATTTTGCGTTAAACTTTCCTTTATTAGGGTGAACTAAATTAATCAAAAACATTCCAGAAGAAAGCTCGGGCAATTCAATACTTAAAAATCCGCTTAATGGTACCGTTATTTTGCTAGAATACATTGTTTGTCCAGCTATATTATAAACAGTAACCTCTACTTCATCGCCGTGAATATCCCTTGTTGAAATATAAAAAACACCATTCATAGGATTAGGAAACACTGTAAAATTATTTCCAAAATTTAAATTATTATTGCTAAGCGTATTGCTTGTCACCTCTATTGCCGATACTTTGGGTTGATCAATACCTCCATCTGTTGCCATAGCAGAAAAATCAATATTTAATTGCTCATCAAGAACTGTAACAGGAAATACCTTTATTACAGGAGTTTCAGCCCCTACTTCAGCGAAAATATCATTATTATCTAAGACCAAATCACCTTCTATAGCCACGTCAAAAATACGGCTACCTTCTCCGCCGCTGGCGTCGCCTCCGGTTGCACCCCAGTAAATCTCTGCAAAATGGAGCGTAACCGAATAATCTCCGTTTTCTAAGGGTATGTTATAACTAAAAACGCGAGAAGGCGAAGAACGCTCAGTTTTATATAGTTCAGGTACCTGAGCTGAATTATTCAAGTACATAAGTCCGTTGCTAAAATATTGATCTGCAGAGAATACTTCATCATCGTTTAATGTTAGCGGTCCACCTGCGTTAATTCTAAGATTAAATGAAGAACTATTGTCGATGATATACCATAAAAAATTCACTGTCACTGCATCCGTGCTAATATCATCACTGTCATTTACCGTTATAGTGACTGTGTAAGGCGTAGTGCTTGATGCATCTTCAGAAACGGTACCTCCTATTTGCCCATTAGTGGGTTCAATAAAAAGACCTGGAGGTAAATTTAAAGCACTATAACTTAAATTGCCTTCTCCACCTGATGCTTCCACCACCAAACTTCCATCTAACTGTTCACCGATTGCACTGAGTTGATCTGGTATCTCATTAACTACAATTGGAATGCCTTGAACTGAATTTCGCAACACCTCCAAAGCAGATAATTTAGGTTGCTCAATTCCACCCACAGAGGCCAATGAAGAAAAATCGATATTCAACTCTCCATCGGTAACATTCGCAAAAAAATCCTTGATTACTATTGTCTCGGGGCCAACATCAGCTAAGATATCATAATTATCCAAAACTAAATTACCCTCTATGCTCACATCAAAAATGCGATTCCCCTCACCGCCTTGCCCACCACCTGTGGCACCCCAGAAAATCTCTGCAAAATGTAAGTTTACAGTATATTCACCATTTTCTAAAGGAATGTTTTAACTAAATATTTTACTCGACGACGATCGTTCTGTCTTATAAAGATCAGGAACTTGTGCGTTTAAATTGGTGTACGATTGCCCTCCAGTGATGAATTGGTCTAAATCAAAGGAATCTCCGTTATATGTTAACGCAGGCCCACCACTATTAATACGAATTGATACATTGTTGTTCTCTGGTACCACATTTAAAAAGTCCCATGTTCCTTCAAGTTCAACTCCAGGAGTATTAGATGTGCCAATTAAGCCAACGATTAAATCGAATTCCGTTTGTTGTATTGCGTTTAAAATGCTGCCTTGAGCTGAAATTGTTCCTATACTAGTTCGTTCACCACCATCTATTTGATACTCCAACGATACTTGACCATTATCGGGATTCACAACAAAATGAAACAAAATGATATTTGTTGGTCTGCTTTCTACCGGTAGACTAAATAAAATTGGTGTTTGTGGCACATCATCAATTTCTTGTAATGCTAAAAAGCCATCGATTGTAACTACAAACTTAATATAATTGCTTTGGGTGCCGTCTCCTATCTGAAAGCCCAACTCACCTTCAATAGCATCTGTATTGCCATAAAGTCTTAAAGGCCCTGTAAAACCTACCATACCCCCTGTTACTGTAAAAGTTCCAGTTGCGGTGCTAACTTGAACACCGTATTGATATCCTTTATCTTGATTGTTAGAAGTACCTAGCGCAGTACCAGATGTCATATGAGAAGTCATCAAACCAGGAGCTCCGCCTAATACATCATTAGGATTTGGGTCGTTAGGATCATCGCGTCTATCTAACATATTGAGCCAGTTCGGATTTGGGGAACCATTATTCATCAGTCCAGTCATCCCCAAACCAAAAATACCTCCTAAACCTTGCTGATCATTGAAAAGATCATTATAGATTGGAAGAACGAAAGCCTGACTCCCAACTGCTAAAGGATTACCTAATTGCATAGGATCTAAAGCATCAGGAATTCCATCTCCATCATCATCCAAATCATTTAAATCCGAAACAAATGGTGGACCCAATATTTTGTCAAAATCTTGTGGCTGTGAACCTGCATTGCAAGGATCCGTGCCGTTGTCTACCTCATCTTGATTGGAATACCCGTCGCCATCATAATCGGCAGAAGGATCGTAATCTACTTCTCCTGGTTGTATACAAACTTCAAAATCTTGCGGTTCAAAGACGGTGATGGCTCCTGTAAGCGAACCAATTCAAATTGTACCCGGAAAAACCTGCGCATCATCATTGGCAGTAATTCCTAATAAAAAGCCGCCACCTGTAGACAAAAAGTTTTGCGTTAATTGCTGCGAAGTACCATCTGCATTGAGTTGCACTCGGCGAAGGTTACCACTGCTATGTGTTGCTAGTAAATTCCCCTTCATCGCCTCGCCAAAGTTGGAAGCTGTGTATTCGGTTATCCCGTTGGTATTTGTACCCCATATAACGATAGGATTGTCGTCTGGTCCATCAGGATTAGGAATACTTGGACCTCTCCAATCACCCTCAACTGGATTGGCCATTGAAAGAGGAACCGGAGGCCAATCTGCAGGAAGACCTATATTAGGATCTGTAGTAGATCCTGGGGTTGAACCATCAGGATCGTATAATTGCGTTCTCCAAATAGGGTCGCCTGTTATAACAAGGGTACCGTTTATTAAACCTCGATTGTCAGTATACAATCCAGCACCAAAAGGATTGGCGCGTATCGGATTGGGATGTCCTGCATAAAAGCTTCCGGAAGAATAGTTTTGTATGTCAGTAGTGACTAATTCTAAATGGTCTTTATTGTCCACAAGTTCGCCTCCAGAAGCTACCTGACTTCCTGGTTCTGAAGAATTATATTCATTAGTTACATTAGCTGTGCCTTCATTTTCAGGAAAACCTCCCCAACCTAAATTGGCACCATTATCCGTTACATACAAGGCTCCGTTTTGGGGGATTACTAGGTCATAAGTATTTCTGTATCCTGGTGAAAAGATCTGTACTGGACCTCCTAAAACCAACTTAGCTTGGTTCAATCCATCATTTCCTCCCCAAGGATCATTAATATCTATTCCATCATATCCAGGGGTGTCTGGGTCATCGATACCATTAACATTTGGTCTTGTAGGATCATCTAAAGTAGGAAGGTCATAAATATAACTTCTACCATTATCATTTAATATGGGTAACTGGTTAATTTGAGTAAGATTCACCGATAATACGGCGGCAGCCAAAGCATATTCTGTAATTAAAGCAAAGTTACTTGACGGCGCACCGGCATTGGTAAAACCTCCTGAAGCTACAATTAAATATTCATCACCGTTAATGGTTACAAATTCTAATCCGTTTGTTGAATGATTCTCTTCTGATCTCGGAAGTCCGCGAACAATATCAACTACCTCCCAAGTGTTAGGTTCTACCTGTGTCATTCGTGTGATTACGCCAGAGTTGGTGTCTAAACCAGCATCTTTTTGACCTGTTCCGGTTCCTCCTCCTATGCGTATATCACTAGAGGTTACATATACTATTGGATTTGTCGCTGTACCGGCAACGGTAAGACCCGTTACTTGTCTTCTATTATTAAATAATGCAGGAGCCTGTGTTCCATCATCATTATAATTAGGTATAGTAGCTAAACCTATAAGATCTTCAACTGCAGTTACTATATAACTGGAAGGACTATTACGTTGTATGGTCAATACTTTTATAACACCACTCGTGGTTGAAGAAACCTAGTAATCCGATACATATAAACGGCCATCAGGACCAAACTCCATGGCCGTGGCGCCATTGATTGTAGTGAAACCGTTCAAGTTTAAGGTGCTTTGCGAAAAATTAATTTGTGCAAACAGTGTTGTTGGCATTAAACTTAAAAGAACAACACATTTGGTAATTAGAAATTTTGAGATAAGTGGAAAGTAGTTTTTATACATGATTTCGAGGTGAGAATAATACATTAAAGGACTAAAATACAATTATTTAATTAGCCGCTCAAAATTAAATCATTTTTACGAAATTATTCACTATTTCTATCGTATTCGTCGAAGTAATGGCTTTTATCGACGAAGGACTAATATAAAATTTATTGGAATAGTGCATCTTGTTAAAAACTTAATTTCATTACTTTCGTTGTGGTATTAAACAAAACCTATACAGAACATACTTATGAAATCTAAATCGTATTTAAAACGTAAATTTTTAATCATTTCTCGCTGGGGAGAAACCCTAGACTTGGCTTTAGCCATTCAAAACGAAGGCAATGAAGTAAAATTTTTTATTGATGAAAAAGAGTATAGGGAAATTGGCGATGGTTTTGTACCCAAAATAAAAACATGGAAAACTCATGTTAAATGGGCAGATATTGTAATCTTCGATTACACCGGTTATAGTAAAGAAGCTAAAGAATTAAGAGCTAACGGAACCTTAGTTTTTGGTGGCAGTACATACACTGATAATCTTGAACTTGATCGCAATTTTGGAAATAATGAATTAAAAAAACACAAAATAAAAACCTTACCTGCTAAAGAATTTGCATCTTTTGAAGATGCGATAACCTATGTTAAGGCGCATCCCGATGCTTACGTGATAAAACCTTCTGGAGAAACACAAGAATTAAAACAATTATTATTTGTAGGAAACGACGATGAAGGACTCGATGTAATTCGTGTTTTAGGTGCCTATGAAAAGTCTTGGGGCAACACCTTCGGAAACTTTCAATTACAAAAAAAAGTAAAAGGCGTTGAGATTTCAGTTTCTGCTTTTTTTAATGGTACCGAATTTTTGAAACCATTAAATATTACTTTCGAACATAAAAAGTTATTTCCAAAGGAGTTGGGCGTTTCTACTGGCGAAATGGGCACTAGCATGTTTTGGGTAAACGACTCCCCTATTTTTGACGCCACTTTAAAGAAATTTGAAGCAACTTTTGCCAAATCGAATTTCATTGGTCATATAGATATTAACTGTATTGTAAATGGTAATGGTATTTACCCTCTAGAATTCACATCGCGCTTCGGTTATCCACAAATTTTGATTCAACGCGCCGGAATTACAGAACCTATTGGAAATATGTTGTATAAAATTGCAAATGGAGAAACCTTCAAAATTCAAACAAAAAAAGGATTTCAAGTTGGTGCATTTATTGTAGTTCCGCCATTTCCTTATGATGATATAAAAACTTTTGAACTGTTTTCAAAAGATGCCGTTGTGGTTTTTAAAAAGGATTTAAAAGAAGGAGTACATCCAATGCATCTAAAAAAAGTAAACGACGAATGGCTTATTACAGGCACAACAGGAATTGCGGTATTGGTTTCTGGAACAGGACTTACTATGAAAGACGCTCAAAAGATGATGTATAACAGAATAAGTAACGTAATTATCAATAACGGATACTACCGAACCGATATTGGCGATAGATGGTTTGAGGACTCTGATAAACTGTGGTCGTGGGGATTATTGTAAATAGCATTTTTAAAATAATTCTGCTTAAATTGCATCTGTAATTTGCTTTTTCATCTCAAAAAATAGTTCTTTTATCGAAAATATTGAGTTACATATTGCTCGCGTACAATATTTTATACATTTGTCATGCAACCAAACTACCAACGATTATGAAAAAAATTACTTTATTGATCACGTTTTCATTGTCCTGCTCTTTTTTTTATGGACAACATTCAGTAGCTCGAGAATGGAACGAACAATTACTCTTAGCTATTAGAACCGACACACCACGACCAACAGTACACTCGCGAAATTTATTTCACACCTCATTAGCAATGTACGATGCTTGGGCTGTATTTGACAATCAAGCAGAAACAGTTTTATTAGGAAAAAATTATCGTGGATTTAATTCAGTATTTAATGGTATTGCCCAGCCCGGAAATGTTCAAGCTGCTAGAAATGAAGCTATAAGTTATGCGGCCTATAGATTATTATCTCACAGGTTCGCAATTTCACCAAATGCAAGCTTGACACAGCAAAATTTAGATGCCAAGTTTGCGGATCTAGGATACGACAAAAACTTCACTTCTATGGATTATAGTTATGGAAGTTATGCTGCCCTTGGTAATTATATCGCAAATGAAGTTATTGTATTTGGATTTCAAGACTTGTCAAACGAACAAAATAATTTTCAAAATGAACATTATCAGCCAGTAAATCCACCACTTATCATGTCGCTTTATCAAGATAATGGTCATATAGATCCAAATCGTTGGCAACCCTTGACATTTGGTTACACTGTAGACGAAGATGACAATACTATTCCAAATAATCCAAGAGCATTCTTAAGTCCTGAATGGGGACAAGTGACTCCTTTCTGTTTAAAAAGTGAAGAACTTGATATATTTGATTTTAACGGCTTTGATAATTACGTTTACAATAATCCTGGAGGGCCTGTTTATATCCAAAATTCTAATGAAGACGGAATTGATGATCCTTACAAATGGAATTTTGCTTTGGTAATTGCTTGGTCTGCTCATTTAGACCCGAACGAATCAACCTTAATAGACATATCCCCGGCGGCATCCGGAAATGTGAATTTTGAAACTTTTCCTGAAACTTTTGAAGAATACAAATCTTTCTACAATTTTACCGATGGTAATGTAAACAGTCCAGGCCATTCTGTTAATCCTTATACTAATTTACCCTATGCGCCACAAATGGTTAAGCGCGGAGATTATGGACGTATTCTTGCGGAGTTTTGGGCAGATGGTCCAAATTCAGAAACACCTCCAGGACACTGGTTTTCAATATTTAATGAAGTGAGTGATCATCCATTATTAGAGAAAAGATTAGGTGGTCAAGGCTCAATCTTAGATGATTTAGAATGGGACGTTAAAAGTTATTTAACCCTTGGTGGCGCAGTACATGACGTTGCCGTAAATATTTGGGGTGTAAAAAGCTATTACGATTTTATCAGACCAATTTCTGCCATCCGTTATATGGCGAGTAAAGGACAAAGTTCTAATGCTGCTCTACCGAGTTACGATCCGCACGGATTACCGTTAATTGAAGGTTTAATTGAAGTTATAGAATCAGGCGACCCACCTGTTGGAACCGAAAATGAAAACCTCGGTAAAATTAAAATCTATTCCTGGAAAGGCCCTGATTTTATTGGAGATCCAAATAACGACGTGGCTGGCGTAGATTGGATTTTAGGCACACATTGGTGGCCATACCAATTGCCTTCTTTTGTAACGCCACCTTTTGCTGGTTATCTTTCAGGACACTCAACGTTTTCGCGCGCTGCTGCCGATGTGATTACTCAACTTACAGGAAGTCCTTATTTTCCTGGAGGACTCGGATCTTACGTAATACCCCAAAATGATTTCTTGCTTTTTGAAAATGGACCTTCTGAAAATATTGTGCTTGAATGGGCAACTTACCAAGATGCTTCCGACCAAGCCAGTTTATCAAGAATTTGGGGTGGCATTCATCCACCCATAGACGATATTAGAGGTAGATTAATAGGAAGAAAAATAGCATTAGATAGTTATAATCTTGCCTTAGATTATTTTAATGGCACTCTATCGACTGGTAATTTTGAAATTGCCGAAAACACAACAATTTATCCAATGCCATTTAACAGTAACCTAAACATTAATAGTAGTTATTTAGGTGATGTGAATATTTCCATTTATTCTATTGATGGTAAAATGGTTGAAAGAATTCAACTTCAAAAAACTTCTAACATTTTAAGTCTTAATACGGAATCACTTGCGGCTGGTTTCTATGTTATTAATGTTGTTAACGCTTCTAACGAGGTTCTACTAACAAAGAAAATTATAAAGTCTTAAGTTAAATGAAAGACTGTTTAATTTGATATCTTTAGGGTGTATTTTTCATCAATTAGATTCAAATGAAACAGTCTTTACTTTTATTAAATCATCATCACGAACCATTCTTTAATATACTTCCTGAAGACTGGCAAGAGGCAATTGTACCACACTGGAATCACTATCAAAACGACTCCAAAATATACGTTCTTAAAGACGCAAACAAAATTGTTGCAGGAGGCATTGTTTTTAGCACCTGCCCGCCAGATATGATAAATCATAAGGAAGAAGCTGAATGGTGGTTTGAAAATGGCTATTTATACATTGGATTTTTATTCGTGGCAGAATCTCATAGAAATCAAAAACTAGGTTCACAATGGATAGAGGCATTAAAGGACAGCACGCCTAACCGAGGTTTTTGGCTTGTTATAGAAGAAGACGGTTTGGGCAATTTTTACGAGAAGCATCAATTTAAAATGGAAAAAATTATTCAGTCTAGCACTACTACTGAATGGCTTTATGCCTTTAAACCAGACGTCTCAGATTAACGTTTATTAATAATTAATTTACGTAGCCATCTTCCTAAGTAAAGAAATTTGACCTAAATGATAATACCCATGTTCTATTACGCCTTCAATATTTCTGTGATAGGTGCCGTATTTTTCATCAAAAAAGTAACTATTTAAAATTTTATCATCCATATGCTCAACAGCACGTGCGAAACTTTCTGCATTGGCCAAAAAGTTATCCACGAGACTATTCCATTCCTCTTCAGATTTGACTAGTGGCATGTCAAAACTATATTGATCTTTAATTTCAAGTTTACCACTGTTTAAAGCTTCTAAAATACCATTTAAGTAATAATTGACGTGAAATGTCAAAGCCGCGATACTATTTAAGTTTGCTGTTTTTTGCAAGGCTTGCTGCCATGGTATTTGTTGTAACTGGCGCTTATAATTGGTGTTTGCGATCCAGTAGCCATCCAAAAAAACTTCTCTTAGTCTTTTTGCTAAAAATTGATTAGAATTCATAAACTTAAAAATTAAAAATATTCTCCAAATTTAGTAAACTAGTTTATACTAAATCCACTGGATTAAATCCTGATAATTACTGTTTACTCTATAGTATAAGCCTTATTTTTGCAATTAATTTTAGCGTGAAAGTGTTATGATTTCAGTATTTCGAATTATTGCCTTACTAGAAGGGCTATCTTACATACTCTTATTGTTTGTTGCGGTCCCTGTTAAATATTTATTAGAAGATCCTAGTTATGTAAAAATATTGGGCATGCCACATGGTATTTTATTTGTGGCCTATATAGCCTTGGCCTTTCTTGTAAAACCAGAACTAAAATGGTCCGGCAAAACTTTTAGCTTTGTACTATTGGCATCACTCATACCATTTGCCACTTTTTATGTAGATTTAAAATACTTAAAACCTAACAGAAAATGAGCGAATTAAACCATTATATCTATGATTATTTAATTGAAGCAGGTCAATCTGAATTATTGGCAAAATACCTTAATATGCTGGTGCTATTAATTCTATTTACCATTATTTTATTTGTAGTAGATTTTATACTTAGAAAAATCATTGTTCAGCTTATCACTAAAATGTCGGTAAAAACTACCACAAAGTTTGACGATTATTTAGTTATTCATAAAACACCCCGAAATTTAGCGCATATTATTCCTTTAATAATTGCCTTCAAACTGTTACCAGTAGTGTTCGTAGATTTCCCCAGGTTTGAATCTGGAATGGAATTACTTCTAAAACTATATGGTGTTTTTGTAACGGTTTGGATTATTCGTAGCGTGTTGCACACATTCCGTAGCTTTTTTAAAGATCTTGACAACTTAAAAGACAAGCCAATTGACAGTTACATTCAAGTTGCAATGTTATTTGTCTGGGTTATAGGAATTGCTTTCTTTTTTGTTTTATTGACAGGTGTTGAACTTATTAAATTTTTCACCACACTTGGTGCAGCATCCGCTATTTTACTCTTAATTTTTAAAGATACCATTCTCGGATTTGTAGCGAGTATCCAGGTAGCCATTAACGACACGGTAAGAATTGGCGACTGGATTACAATGGAAAAATATGGAGCCGATGGCGATGTTGTTGAAATAAACTTGGCAGCCGTAAAAGTCCAAAACTGGGATAAAACCATTACCACTATTCCGACGTACGCACTTATTTCCGATTCGTTCAAAAACTGGCGTGGTATGAGCGATTCAGGTGGACGACGTATTAAACGTTCGGTGATTATAAAACCGTCGAGTATTAAGTTTTTAGCACCAGAAGAAGTAGAAAGCCTTAAATCAATTCAGCGTGTAACCGACTATTTAAACCAGAGGCAAGCTGAAATTGACACCTTTAATAAAGAAAACAACAGAGACAAAAGTATTTTACTCAATGGTAGAAACCTCACCAATTTTGGTGTTTTAAGAAAATATATTGAAACGTTTATAGAAGGGCATCCAGATATTAAAAAAGACATGACTATCATGACCAGGCAGTTAGAGCCTACAGTTTACGGATTTCCTTTAGAAATTTATGCTTTTAGTAGCGATCAAAGATGGAAAAATTATGAGTCTATAATGGCCGACATTTTTGATCATGTGATTGCTGCTGTTCCTTATTTTGGACTTGAAATTATGGAAGTTACAACATTAGATGTAAAATCTACTTAAGACAAACGGTTTTTTACATATTCAACTTTCGTTTTGCCGTGAGGTGTTGGCTTACCATTTTCATCCAGGTTAACCAAAACGATATTATCAACTGTTATAATGGTTTCACGCGTCATTTTGTTGCGTACTTCACAATTAAGAACCAATGAGGTTTTTCCGAATTTTACGACCTCAATACCAATCTCAATAATATCACCAGTTTTTGCTGAGCTTGTAAAATTGATTTCAGACATATATTTGGTTACAACCTTATTGTTTTCTAATTGGATAACAGCATACAAAGCTGCTTCTTCGTCAATCCATGATAATAATTGTCCGCCAAACAGCGTACCATTTGGATTTAAATCTTCAGGCTTTACCCATTTTCTGGTATGAAATCTCATAAAAGTTCTTTATGGCAAAGGTATATATTTTTTGACTCCTTAATTTAAATAATGTGCATTGTTAATAACGCAGTTAACAAGAATTAAAGCATTCGCACATAGAGCAAATCAGAATGCATATTTTTAATAAAAATCTTACATCATGACTACACGCTCCACCGATTTAATCAAATTAAGACCGTTGATTTCCACTGCAAAAATTTACGACAATATGAGCAGCGAAGAACATTTTCAAAATGCAACCTTACGGCCTGTTATTAAAAGTCAGAATGATTTGTTAATTGTGGTTTTTCGGAATTATATAGCAAAACACAAAAATGTGTTTTATGCCTTATCTACACAAAAGCAGCTAGATTATATTGAGAATGCCATTCAAAAAGACATGAAGTTTAGAAATTCCGTTAAGGGTATGATTATTGGCTTGTTTACTGTTGAAGAATACGAACTTTATATCACCAACTCCTCAGCACTTAACAAACGTATGATGAATTTGGTAAAGGAAAGACTGGTAAGTCAAATACAACTATTTCAAAAAGCGGAAATATTACGTGCCATTTAGATTAAAGGTTCACCATTAAGATTGGTTGTAAGCACATCGCTCATCAAATCAAAAAACGGTCTTATTGCTTTAAAACTTTGATTTACCGTGTGAATAAAATCTTCATGCATCACTTCTTGATCTGTGAATGTTTTAGTAAAAATGAATTGTTTCATTCTAATTAATTCTATATCTGGGTGCTCTTTATCAAAATCTCTCGGTGCTGTTTTTAAAGATTCACCTTCTAGATTACCCCAAAGCTTTTTTAATTCTGTTTGGTGTATAATCGACTTAAACTCCGAAGCGTCCATTTCAAGCTCTTTGCGTATTCGAAATAAATCATCCTTATTCGGATCCCAAAACCCAACTGCAATAAACGATTCATTATTAGGTGCTAAATGCACATAATAACCACCGCGAAGTTGAGGTTTGCGTCTGTGTAAAGCCGCACTCATATGTGTTTTGTAAGGCAATTTATTTTTTGAAAATCTTACATCGCGATAAATTCTGAATATTTTTAAATTCTCAATGTCATCGTGAACCTTCATTTGAGTTAATAACTGATTAAACACAATTTTAAACTGCCCTTGTATTTTTTGAAACTTGGTTTTATTATCGTTAAACCAGTCCCGATTGTTGTTTTCATTCAATTCGGTTAAAAATTGAAATAGAGATTTGTCTATGTTTGAATTCATTTCAAAAATTTAAAATAAAAAAAGGACCTCATATGTTGAAGTCCTTTTATTAGTAATAATAATCATTAGTTTGTTTGAGCCCGTGCGTCTTCAATCATTTGTTGATTTGCTGTAACTGCAATTTCTACACGTCTATTTTTTGATCTACCTTCCACAGTATTGTTATCAAAGCGTGGCATGGATTCACCCAATCCTTCCATGGATAATCTGTTAGCTGCCACTCCATTTGATTTTAAATATGCTACAACAGAGTTGGCTCTTTTTTTAGAAAGCTCCATATTGTAAGCGTCGCTTCCTGTGCTATCGGTATGACCTTGAACTAAAAGATTAGTGTCAGGGAATTCTAAAAACACCTTAATAACTTTATCAAGATTTTGCTTAGAAGCTGCCGTTAAATCGGCCTTATTGGTTGCAAAAGTAACACCGCTATTTTCATCAAAATTAATAAGAATACCTTCTCCAACGCGCTCTACTTCGGCACCAGGCACTGCTGTTTCTATCTTTTGGGCTTGTTTATCCATCACATTACCAATCACGGCACCAGACGCACCTCCGATGGCTGCGCCAATTAAAGCGCCTTTTAAGTTTCCACCAATGAGTCCGCCAATAAGCGCACCACCAGCAGCACCAACAACGGCACCTTTTTGTGTTTTATTGGAATTTCGCACTGCCGAGCATCCTACTATTGCAAAGGATAGTGCAAAAATTGTAATATATTTTACTACAGTATTTTTCATGATTTATAAATTTAAGTTATCAGATTTCTTGTTGAATTTCATGACCACGTTAAAAGATTTACCTTCAAAAGTAGATGGCACTGTGATGGTCATGTTTGTCTTTGCTAGTTCATTGATGGTGGCTCGGTAACCACTCTTATCCTTGCTTTGTGGCCGATTTCTTTCATCGGCATATTTAAATTGAAAGGATTTAACATTGTCACTTTCAAAAAAAGACCAAATGATGCGATAATTTACTATACTACAAGATGAATTACTAACATTTGTTGTAAAGCGCCCACTGGCATTATTAGGTATAAAAACCCATTCGCTTCCTTTAAAACAGGCTGAGTCGGCCGCGTCAAACAAAAACGCTTTATAAATTCCTTCGGCACCAATAAAACTAATATTTGTCACTTCCCAAGTGCCTTTTAAAGCACGCTTACCCGGCAATTCTGAACCTGATTTAGATGCACCGCAACTAAAAAGGCAAAACACTATAAGAATACTTGCTATTTTTTTCATTCAAAATGATTTGGTTATTGAAGTAGGTTGTTATTTATTAAAAATAATGTAGATAAATATACAACAATTAACCACAAAAACTTTACACATTTATTTGTATAGGCATAAATAAAGTTAATGACTGATTAATAATTAATATTTTGAATGTTTAAACGCAACATGAATCTAAAGTGGAAATAATGCACCAAAATTAGAAACACTTAATTCTCTGTTAAAAGTCTTATACTTTCTTGTTAATTGTTAAAATAATACGTATCATGCCTAACTTTTTAAATTAAATAAAACTCCATGGGTAGACCAGCGACAAAACCGAAGAAATTAAAAGACGGTTATTACATTGAAATCAGAAATAAAGGTGCAAAGTCTGGAATAAAATTATACAGCAGTACGGAAGATCAGATGAATAGGACGATTAAGACTTACGAACGTTCGAAAGAAGTTGTAATTCTTGGCGAATCAAAAAATGGAAAATTTGTAAACAGTGAAGAATTTCATGTGGTAGATTAATTTTCCTAAACGATTATTATTTGAAGGTATGAACTTTTTGTTCATACCTTTTTTATTTGCTTATAAAGTTTAGTTTTGTAATCATCAACCCACAACTTTATGGCGCTTCAAAATTTAGATTGGTTTATCATAATTTTCTTTTTAGTACTATTTGCACTTATTGGCATTTACGCTTCTAAAAAAGCAGGTAAAAGCAGTAAGGAGTTTTTTCTTTCTGGTCAGAATATGCCGTGGTGGCTTTTAGGCGTAAGTATGGTAGCGACCACGTTTGCCGCCGATACGCCTGGCTTAGTCACAGAATTGGTGAGAAATGATGGTGTTTCGGGTAATTGGGTTTGGTGGGCCTTACTTCTAACCGGAATGCTTACCGTTTTTTTTTACGCCAAACTATGGAGAAAAAGTGGCATCACCACCGATTTAGAATTTTATGAATTGCGCTACAGCGGAAAGTCTGCGGCCTTTTTAAGAGGCTTTAGAGCTATTTATTTGGGAGTTATTTTCAATGTGATTACCATGGCTGGTGTATGTTTGGCCGGTGCCAAAATTGCAAATATCCTTTTAGGATTATCACAAGCTGAAACCCTTATTTACGCATCAGTGATTGTGGTTTTTTATGCCTCTTTAGGTGGGCTTAAAGGTGTTTTACTTACCGATTTTATACAATTTGCCTTGGCAATGGTAGGCAGTATTTGGGCCACAATTTATATCGTGAATATGCCTGAAATTGGCGGTATTCAGAATCTTATTTCACATTCAAGTGTTAGCGATAAACTTAATTTTTTGCCAGATTTTAATGACACAGAAGCTTTAATAACCTTGCTTATTATTCCCTTGGCGGTACAATGGTGGAGCACATGGTACCCCGGCGCAGAACCTGGTGGCGGTGGCTATATTGCACAACGAATGCTAGCTGCTAAAGATGAAAATCACGCCACGTGGGCAACCCTCTTTTTTAATTTTGCACATTACGCTATTAGACCTTGGCCATGGATTCTAGTGGGATTGGCATCTTTAATTATTTATCCCGATTTGGGAAGTTTGAACAATACTTTTCCGAATCTTACTGCAGAAATGCAAGGCGATGATGTGGCTTATGCAGCCATGATGACTTATTTACCTGTGGGATTGATTGGGATTGTACTGACTTCTTTGATGGCCGCTTTTATGAGTACCATTTCTACGCAGCTCAATTGGGGAAGCTCCTATATTGTGAACGATTTTTATGCGCGTTTTATTAAACAAGATGCAACAGAAAAACAAAAGGTTCTAATTGGACGACTTTCTACCGTGGCCTTGATGGTGATGGCTGGATTGTTTTCGTTTTATTTACAATCGGCTAAAGATGTTTTTAATTTGTTGCTTCAAATTGGCGCTGGCACTGGTTTGTTATTCATTTTAAGATGGTTTTGGTCGCGCATCAATCCTTATAGTGAAATTGCGGCCATGGTAATCTCCTTCGTTATTGCTATTTTCTTTTTTATAAATGGGAAACTGGAAACGCCTATCGTTTCAAATATCGCTTCTCACTGGCAATTGGTGATTGGTGTTTTCGTAACCACCTTTGGTTGGATTGCCACTACGTTACTTACACAGACCACCGATGCCAATACCTTAGAAAAATTCAATAACGTTGTATTTGGAAACGAGTCTAAGTTTAAAGGATTCGGTAAAAAGATTGCTGCCTTTGTTGCCGGAACTATTGGTGTTTATGCAACTTTGTTTGGGATTGGTAGTTTTATTTACGGCAACACGACTAAAGGAATGCTTTTGGTGGTCTTGGCGTTGGTTTGTTGTGTGATAATTTATATTGCAATGAAAAAGCCAAGAAGATAACTATTCAAAATCGACACTGTGCAGAATTAATCCTGAAGCGGGTGCGATGTAATCCATAACATCAGTAGATTCGGGTTTTAAAGAGTTTTCAATATGCTGAAGATCTATGTCGCCTCTTCCCAATTTTATTAGTTCTCCAAACATTAATCGTATTTGGTTCCGCATAAAACCTTTACCTTTTACTTTAAACACATACGATTTGGAAGGAAAAAAATTAGCCACATAAATATCATTATCGATAATCTCACTGTCTAAAATTGTTCGGATATATTGGCCATTATCTGTGGCCCTAAAACAATAACCTTTAAAATTGTGCTCTCCTTTAAAAAGTAATGCGCCTTGCTTCATTAAGTCCACATTTAAGGGCTCTAAAATAGTGGTTAAAATTGGTGCACAAAACGGATGGTTTTTCTGGCCTTCAGAAAACACATAATGATACTCCTTTACTTTCGGGTTTTGAATCACGTTGAAATTTTCATCAACTTCATTTATTCCAAGCGCACGAATATCTTGTGGTAAGTTAAAATTGAACAAATTTAGAAAGACCTCTAAATCTTCAATTTCGTGATAGGTGAAAAGCTCTAAAGCAGTTTCGTTCGCAGATACCATCGCATCGGTACGGCCAGCGCCAAGTGTTTTAAAAGTCTTTCCTTCAAAAATAAATTTCAAGGTACGATCAATCATAAATTGAACCGTTTTTAATTTCGGTTGTTTTTGCCAACCGTGAAAACGATATCCTAAATATTGAATTTTTATGAGATAGAAAAAGCGTTTTTGAAGCATTTATTTAAGCGTATTCTTTTGAAGATGGTATAATTAAAGTTGTCTCGATTTTAAAACATCTACAATGTCATTCAATTTGAAACCCTTGGCCTGCAATAAAATTAAATAATGAAACAACAGATCTGCACTTTCGTTTAAAAACAGTTCATCATTATTGTCTTTTGCTTCAATAACCACTTCAACGGCTTCCTCTCCTACTTTTTGAGCGATTTTATTGATGCCTTTTTTAAATAAGGATGCCACATAGGAACTTTCACCATTGGCTGAATTCTTGCGTTCTTCAATAATATTTTCTAAAGACGACAAAAACCCGAAAGTAGCCCTATTTGCTTCAGCCCAACAAGTGTCGGTGCCTTTGTGGCAGGTTGGTCCTTCGGGATTTACAGAAATGAGCAAAGTGTCGTTATCACAGTCTAGTTTATAATCCACTAAATGCAAGACATTGCCACTTTCTTCACCTTTGGTCCACAATCTGTTTTTGGTTCTGCTGAAGAATGTAACCTTTTTAGTTGCAATCGTTATATCGAATGCTTCTTGATTCATGTAACCTAGCATCAAAACGTTTTTTGTGATTTCGTCTTGGATAATGGCTGGTACTAAACCGTCTTTATTTTTATTAAAATCTATATTCATATTTCACTAATTCCTGCGAAAGCAGGAATCTCATAATTTAAAATTCAAATTTTTCTTCTGTTCGTTAACAAATTTTAGATGCGTTATGTTAAGAGCTTTTAATTGCTTCTCGATACAATTCTTATTCTATCAAAATCAAATGATGCTTCACTTCGTTCTGAATGACAATTATATCCTCACATTAACCCCTTGTTTTTTCAATTCTTCTTTCAATTCCAAAATTGGTATCTCACCAAAATGAAATACACTCGCTGCCAAGGCAGCATCTGCTTTACCATTAATAAAGGTATCAGCAAAATGCTGCATGGTTCCTGCGCCACCCGATGCAATAATAGGAATATTCACTAAACCTGACAAAGTTGCTAGTGCTTCATTGGCAAATCCGTTTTTGGTGCCGTCGTGGTTCATAGAGGTGAACAAAATTTCCCCAGCACCGCGCTGTTCTACTTCTTTTGCCCAATCAAACAATTTAATGTCCGTCTGAATGGTGCCGCCGGCTAAATGCACAAACCATTCGCCATCAACTTGTTTGGCATCTATGGCAACCACCACACACTGACTTCCAAATTTACTGGATAATTCGTTTATGAGTTCTGGTCTTTTGACTGCCGACGAATTAATAGAAACCTTATCCGCACCACAATGCAGTAAATCGTCAACATCCTCTACCGATGAAATTCCGCCACCAACCGTAAATGGAATATTCACCTGTTCAGCAACCCTCAACACCATATTGTGCATGGTTTTTCGACCTTCTAAAGTAGCCGAAATGTCTAAAAACACCAATTCGTCGGCACCAAGATCAGCGTATTGTTTTGCCAAGACCACAGGGTCGCCTGCGTCACGTAAATCGACAAAATTGACACCCTTGACGGTGCGTCCATTTTTGATGTCGAGACACGGTATGATTCTTTTTGTTAGCATTTACTTATATTAGATTTACGAAGTACGAAGTACGATGTACGATGTATTAATTATTGATTTTGATTCTTTGAATTTTACTTATTTTGATTTTTTCTTGTTGTATTAATTGATGCAAAAATGCCAACAATCAATTGCAAATTGTTTTGTTCTTCTCAACATTTCATTTTTCATCTCAACTAAAATTTAATTACATATATCGTATATCTAATATTGTATATCGTATATCGTATATCTTATATCTTAAATCGTATATTTAAAAATATCTAGCTAAATCTTTTAAGCTAATTCTATTTTCATAAATTGCTTTTCCGATGATAGCGCCTTCGCAACCAATCTCTTGTAATTTGTCTAAATCATCAACAGAGGTAATCCCACCCGAAGCAATCAATTTTATAGATTGAGCGCTGCTGCTATTTGAGCAAATTTGAATGATATTATTGTACAAATCTATTGACGGACCTTCTAGCATTCCATCTTTTGAAATGTCAGTACAAATTACATACTTGATGTTTTTCTTCTGATAGTCCTTTATAAACTGAATGACTTCCAAATTAGATTGTTCTTTCCAACCGCTCACAGCAATTTTTTGGTCTTTACAATCGGCTCCCAAAATGATTTTTTGACTGCCGTATTTGTCGATCCAACTTTCAAACACCTCCAGACTTTTAACTGCGATGCTACCACCAGTAATTTGCTGTGCTCCAGAATTAAAGGCAATATGCAAGTCTTCGTTAGATTTGAGTCCGCCACCAAAATCAATTTTTAAATTGGTTTTTGAGGTGATGCTTTCTAAAACTCTAAAATTAACGATGTGCTGCGCTTTGGCACCGTCTAAATCTACCAGATGCAAGTACTCGATTCCTGCATCTTCAAAAGCCTTAGCGACCTCCAGCGGATTTTCGTTGTATATTTTTTTGGTATCATAGTCGCCTTTGGTAAGTCGCACACATTTACCGTCTATGATGTCGATGGCTGGGATGATTCTCATATCTATTTCCTGCGAACGCAGGAATCTTATTTTTAATTATTAATGATTTTAAAAATTCTAAACACAATTTTAGAATCAAACTACAATTCAATAAAGTTCTTCAACAAACGCTCGCCCACTTTACCGCTTTTCTCTGGATGGAATTGTACTCCAAAAAAATTGTCATTTTCCAAAGCTGAGGCATATTCTAATTCGTAATTGGTGGTGGCGATGGCTTCTGAACAATTTTCAGCATAATAACTGTGTACAAGATACATGTAATCATCTTCTTTAATGCCTTTAAATATTTCAGATTTTAAATTGTGAATGGTATTCCATCCCATCTGCGGAACCTTTACAACATTTGAAAATCGTTTCACATTCACATTCAAAATGCCCAAACCTTTTGTGTCACCTTCTTCGGAATGATTGCACATAAGTTGCATACCCAAACAAATCCCTAAAACGGGTTGTTTTAGCTGTGGAATTAAAGTATCTAATCCGCTTTGTTTTAATTTTGCCATGGCCGAACTAGCTTCGCCAACACCAGGAAATATTACCTTATCAGCACTTAAAATGTCGTCTGGATTATTTGATAACACCACATTATAACCCAAACGTTGAAAAGCAAATTGAATGCTTTTAATGTTACCGGCGCCGTAATTAAGAATTATAATTTTCAAAATATGTTTCTTTTATTGGATGCTATTTTGGACAATGAAAAATAATATTTCAAAATTCCAAAATTCAAATTCCAGAGACCAACTTAAGGTCTTTTGGAATTTGGGATTTTTTATTTGTTATTTATAAAACCCCTTTCGTACTAGGTAATATCATTTTCTCAACGTCACGTTTTACAGCTACTTTAATGGCTTTAGCGAAAGCTTTAAAAATAGCTTCTATTTTATGATGTTCGTTGGTGCCTTCTGCTTTGATGTTAAGATTGCATTTGGCACCATCGGTAAAGGATTTAAAAAAATGATAAAACATCTCTGTTGGCATTTGGCCAATCATTTCACGTTTAAATTCTGCTTCCCAAACCAACCAGTTTCTGCCTCCAAAATCGATGGCGATTTGCGCCAAACAATCGTCCATTGGCAAACAAAAACCGTAGCGTTCAATGCCTAATTTATTGCCTAATGTTTTTGCAAATACTTCACCTAAGGCAATGGCAGTATCTTCAATAGTGTGGTGCTCATCTACCTCTAAATCACCATCAACTTTGATAATTAAATCCATTTGGCCATGTCGTGCAATTTGGTCTAACATGTGGTCGAAAAAAGCGATTCCTGTATCGATATTACTTTTTCCGGTGCCATCTAAATTTAAATCAATTTTTATCTTGGTTTCATTGGTGTTGCGCTCAATACTTCCAAGTCGCTGACTAACTTTTAAAAAATTGTAGATATCTTCCCATGAAGAGGTTTGCAAGGCTATGACTTCTTTAAACTTAGTAATAGAATCCTCATTTGGCTTTTCTTGACCTTCAACATTGATTAAAATGCCTTTTGCGCCAAGGTTTTTGGCTAGCTCTATATCAGTGAGTCGGTCTCCAATTACGAAAGAATTTTCTAAATCATAACCATCTTTTAAATAATGAGTCAACAAGCCAATTCTAGGTTTTCTGGTTGGTGCATTTTCATGCTCAAAAGTTCGGTCGATAATTTGCTCCTCAAATTCAACGCCTTCGTTTTTGAAAGATTGAATTAAAAAATTATGAACTGGCCAAAATGTATCTTCTGGAAAAGCATCAGTACCCAATCCATCTTGATTGGTAACCATAACTATTTTGAAATTTAATTCTTTGGCTATTTTTCCTAAATACTGAAAAACACCTGGGAAAAATTCAAGTTTATTAAAACTATCCAACTGAAAATCAATTGGTGGTTCTATGGCCAATGTGCCGTCTCTATCTATAAATAATACTTGTTTCATATCATTTTTCCCACGAAAGTGGGAATCTCTTATTTAAACTCCTGCGAAAGCAGGAATCTCATTATTTAAACTTTCAAATTTTAATCTTATATGACGATAATTATAAACCCTTTAATACCTCAATCAATTCATCATTTTCTTCCCCAGTACCAACCGTAATTCGCAAACAATTTTCGCATAATGGTTGCGTGGTTCTGTTTCTAACTACAATACCCTGCTTAATCAATTGGTCGTATCTTAAATTGGCATCATCAACTTTTACCAAAATAAAATTGGCGTCAGACTCATAAATGGTGCTTACAAAGTTAATATTTTGTAATTCGGATTTAAGTTTTTTGCGTTCGGTTAAAATTTGAGATACTTCATTTTTCACCACTTTCAAATCATTTACCCTTTTTAAAGCCTCACTTTGTGTAAGTTGATTAATATTATATGGTGGTTTAATTTTGTTAAGAATTGTTATTATTTCTTCGGAAGCATAACAAATACCCAGTCTAATTCCCGCCAAACCATAAGCCTTAGACAGCGTTTGAGAGATAATTAAATTTGGAAATTCGTTCAACCTACTCAACCAACTGTCATCTTTTGAAAAATCGATATAGGCTTCGTCAATGACGACGATTCCGTTAAACTCATTGAGGAGATTTTCAATCAAATTGGCATTAATACTGTTGGCTGTTGGGTTATTCGGTGAGCATAAAAACAATAATTTTGTTTGACTATTGACTGTTTTCAAAATAGCGTCTACTTGAGGCTGAAAGTTGGTATCTAATTCAATCTCCATATTTTTCACGGCGTTTAAACCAGCCAAAACCGAATACATGCCATATGTTGGCGGCAAGGTGATGATGTTATCTTGATTGGGCTCGCAAAAAGCTCTGAAAATTAAGTCTAAGACTTCATCACTTCCGTTGCCTAACAAAATTTGATTTACAGGAATATTTTTGATTTCTGATAACCGTTGCTTTAACTCACGTTGTTGCGGATCTGGATACCGATTGAGTCCGTTGTTAAAAGGATTTTCATTGGCATCAACAAATACCATATCGTCTGGAATTCCTTGAAATTCATCTCTTGCTGATGAATAGGGTTTGATGGACATGATGACTGGTCTAACTAAGCTATTTAAATTGAATGTTTTCATTTGAAAGATTTCTCGACTGCGCTCGAAATGACATTTAATTCGTTAAATCATTTAATCGTAAAGTAACCGCATTTTTATGGGCTTGCAAACCTTCTGCTCCGGCCATCAATTCAATAGCTAGACCGATGTTTTTAATACCTTCCTCGCTTATCTTTTGGAAGGTGATACTTTTATTGAAACTATCCAGATTCACACCAGAATAGGCTCTGCTAAACCCATTGGTTGGCAAAGTATGATTAGTGCCAGATGCATAATCGCCAGCACTTTCTGGCGTGTAATTACCGATAAACACAGAACCGGCATTGATGGTGCCGTTTACATAAAAATCTTCGTTCTCACAACAGATAATAAAATGTTCTGGTGCGTATGCGTTGATAAGCTGTAAGGCTGTTGCATCATCTTCAACATAAATTAAACGCGAATTGTCGATGGCTTTTTCTGCGATGGCTTTTCTTGGCAAGACTGAAATTTGTTTGTTGATTTCAACTTCTACAGCCTCAATTAAAGTTTTAGAAGTGGAAACTAAAATCACCTGACTATCAACACCGTGCTCGGCTTGACTCAACAAATCGGATGCAACATAAACCGCATTGGCAGAATCATCAGCAACCACTAACAATTCACTTGGTCCGGCAGGCATATCGATGGCGACGCCAAATTTGGTGGCCAATTGCTTAGCAACCGTTACAAACTGATTTCCAGGTCCAAATATTTTATATACCTGAGGAATGGTTTCAGTTCCAAATGTTAATCCTGCAATGGCTTGAATACCGCCAACTTTAATAACATTAGTTACACCACAAATCTGTGCTGTATACAATATTTCATCGGCTAATTGACCTTGCTTATTTGGTGGTGAACACAACACAATATCTTCGCATCCGGCAATTTGAGCAGGAATTGCCAACATTAATACAGAGGAAAATAAAGGTGCTGTTCCGCCGGGAATATACAAACCCACTTTTTGAATAGGTCTTTTTTCTTGCCAGCATTGAACACCTTTTACCGTTTCAACTTCTACTCTATCTGTTTTTTGAGCTTGGTGAAAAGCTTCAATGTTATTTTTAGCTACTTGAATGGCTCGCTTTAAATTTTCAGGTACTCGGGAAGCTGCTGACTCAATTTCCGATTTACTTACTGCCAGATTTTTTAACTCAACTCCATCAAACATTGAAGTATATTTACTGATGGCTTTATCGCCTTGACGCTGTACATCCTTAAAAATTTGATTGACTGTCTTTTCAATATTTTCTACTGTTTGCGTTGGTCGTTGTAATAACTGATTCCAGCTTTCTCTCTCTGGATTTATAATTTTCTTCATAGCTTACTTTTAAAATACCATATTTTCAATTGGACAAACTAAAATACTTTCGGCTCCGTTTGCTTTCAATTCATCAATGATTTCCCAAAACTCATTTTTATTTATTACGGAATGTAATGAGCTCCAGCCAGTCTCGGCTAATGGCAAAACAGTTGGGCTTTTCATGCCAGGTAAAATATTGATGATTTTTTCAAGTTTGTCGTTAGGGGCATTTAGTAAAATATAACGCGATTGTCTGGCTTTTAAAACCGATTGTAATCTAAATTGAAGTTTATCTAAAATGGCTTGTTGTTCATCCCCAATTTTAGGAGAAGCTGCTAAAACAGCTTGAGATTTCAATAGGACCTCAACCTCTTTTAAGTTGTTTTTGAACAATGTACTGCCACTAGAAACGATATCTACAATAGCATCTGCAAGTCCGATGTTTGGTGCGATTTCTACTGAACCATTTATAATGTGGAGCTGAGCCGATATATTGTTTTCTTTTAAAAAATGATTAACTGTGTTGGGATACGATGTAGCAATTCGCTTGTTGTTCAAGTCTTGTATACCATTATACCTTACTGACTTTGGAATTGCCACAGACACACGGCAAGTTGAAAAACCTAGTTCCTCAACTGTTTTTATACTATTGCCTTTTTCAACCAAAACATTTTCCCCGATAATGGCAGCATCTACAACCCCATCTAATAGATACTGCGGTATATCCCCATTTCGAAGATAAAAAACCTCTAAAGGAAAGTTACGTGTCGAAGCTTTGAGTTGGTCTTTTCCGTTGTCTATTGAAATGCCTATATCTTTTAGGATTTGCATAGAATCGTCATGTAATCTACCCGATTTTTGGACTGCAATTTTTAATTTACTCATTTTTAATAGCCGTTGATACGGTTGATTTTAAAATTAAACTTCAAATTTTGTTTGAGTTAGGATTTCAAGGTTCTTCTTCCGCACAAATGAAAAAACCCCGAAAGATTGACTCAAACGGGGTTTCTTTATAATATATCTCAATACATCACTACCTCGCCTGAATGCCAGTATGAAAATGGTGATGATGTAATTGAGTATTTTTCATGTTTTCAAAATTGTGAACAAAGATTCAGAAAAACTAAAGCTAAATCCAAATTTTAGATCGTTAAATTTATACTAAGACTATTGATTTCCTAAAATTATCGGCATTCCGTCTTTACCAGAACCAATTACAACTACCTTCGCGTTAGGAGATTTAGCCAATTCTAAAGTTGCTTGAATTCCCTTTTCTTGTAATATTTTATCGGTAAGTGAGGCACTTAAAATCTGGTTAGCACGTGCTTTACCTTCGGCGTCAATTCTTTGTCTTTCGGCTTCTTGTTCTGCTTTTTGTAATCTAAACTCATATTCTAAAGCTTCTTGCTCTTGGCTTAATTTACGTTCAATTGCTTCTTTAATTGTTGGTGGCAAAGTAACATCTCTTACAAGCACTTCATTAAGTTGAATAAATTGACCTTCTAATAGTTTATTAGTTTCAGTATAAATTTCTGTTTGTATTGCGTCACGTTTACTTGAGTATAATTGTTCTGGTGTATATCTACCAACAACACTTCTTGAAGCAGAGCGAATGGCAGGTATTAAAACACGCTGTACGTAGGCTTCGCCTTTGTCTTGATGTAATTTTCCTAAATTTTCAAATTGTGGTTGAAACCAAATGGAAGTATCAATTTTAATGTCCAAACCATTTGAAGATAACGCTCTAATAGGCTCAGATAATTCTTGCTGTCTTACTTCATAAATAAAAACTTTATTCCAAGGCGCAACGATATGAAATCCTTCGCCCATTGGTGCTTCCTCAGTAACCACACCATCACTAAAAGTTTTAAATAAAACACCTGCCTGACCCGAACCGATGTTAACAGCCGATTTTGCAAGGACAATAATTAGGACAATGATTGCAATAATGCCCGGTAATGCTATTTTAGGTAATCTTTCCATAATTGTTATTTAAATTAATCCGTTATATTTTCTGATAAACCACTCTAAACCTAATGCCAACGCTAGCAAAGCCAACAAAAATTTAAAGTCCAGCAAAGGTACAATATTTTTACTGCTTTTCTGCACTGTTTTATAACGAGAATCGCTAAGTAAATCAAAAATCAAGGCATCAACAGTGTCAATAAAATAAGATTTACCACCACTTTGCTGCGCTATCGATTGTAGTTTTGAAAAATTAGGATTTAAGAGTTGTGCTTCCACATTGTAATCCAATATCTTGATACTACCAGATTTTGAAATATTCTCATTAGATTCAGTAATGGTAAAGTCGAAATCGCCCGAAGGCAAACTGTTTAAATCTACTTCATATTTATTGCCATTCAGCAATAACGGATAGTTTATTTCTTCGCCGGTTTCTTGATTTTTAAGCGAAATATTTAATTGTGCATTACTTTCAAACTCATAATTTTTATTAAAGAATTGTACCGTGATGATGATATTGTCACTTCCATTATAGAATGTCTGAAAATCAATATTTAGCCTTGTTCGTTGCTTATTTGAACTGAGATATTGAACGAGTTTACCCACGAAATTGTCAAATTCAACAAACGATTGTTGATCTAAATAACTTTGCGCACGCCACTTCCAAATATCTTCGCCTAATAACACTGCTGCCCGCTTAGTGTTGATTTCTAAAGTTGCGAGTAAAGCTTCCTCTGTTTCAAAACCATTAATTACCTTGTAAAGTAAAACATCGTGTGGGACATTAAATACACATTCGCCAAACTCCGACTGCAGCGGTGGAAATGCATTAAAATCTAAATCGTCAACTATAAAATTTCCATAACCAGGGTTGAGTGTCGTTTGATAATTTTCATATTGATTAGTAATAGTTTGTGTGAAATAGTTTTGTAAACTATTCAAGGCGCGCCAATCGGTTTGCTTTCCACCAATAATAAACATGTTTTGATCTAGCCGACTTAAAATTTCGAATAACGGCTTAAAACTATTGTTAGGCTGATATAGAATAAACAATTGAAATTCATCTATTTTAGTAATCGCATCTTGATTATTTAAAATTGTGGCTGAACGCTGTTCATTCGTTTCAATACTTTTTTTGAGCATTCCTAAATCTGGGTGCACTATTTCGGAAACGATGGCCACATTAGATTTTTCGTCAACCACTTCAACAGCAAAATTTTTGACATTGTTAGTTATATTTTTCTCTTCTACCATTGGCACCACTTCAACCTTGTAAGTCTTGAGTCCGACCGTTTCGGCAAGCATGGTGGTATTGATTACTTTCGAACTATTTTCTGGGCTAAATTGCACATTTTCAGAAAATATAGTTGCATTACCTGAAGTGATTTTTATTTGGGAATTAACAGTTTCTTTTCCTTCGTACACGGCAATGACTTCAACCGGAAATCTATTTTTTAAAAAAGCGTAACGGTTGACGTTTAACTGCTGAATTTTTAAATCGTTGTATTGAATGGTATCACCCAATACAATCGGATAAATAGGTTGCTTTTTAATGGCTGAAATATACTGATAATCTGTTCCGTAGGTCTGATTCCCATCAGTTAAAAAAACGAAAGCAGCGTTGCTCTCGCGATAGATATCATGAAGATTTCCTATAGCTTTCGAAATATTTGATTGTCCGCTCGAAAAATTCAGACTATCTAGTTTAATTAATTCGGCATCGAACTGAAATGTTTCAATATTGAATCGTTTATTTAATTCGGTATTACTTTTTAAAGTATTAAGCGTTTGTTGCGCTTTATCAGTTTGGTTTAAAAACGCTATCGATTCTGAATTATCGACAGCAATTACCAAATTCGGCTTCTCGTAATAATAGTTAAGATTTTCGAATTTAGGATTGATGAGTAATAGCAATAAGGTAAATACTGTTACGAATCTCAAAACAGCCAATGTAGTGCTGAGATTTTTGTTTAGTTTTGACCCAAGTTTATATTGAAAAAGCGCTATCAATAGCGCTAATACAATTGATAGTATAATATAAACTACGGTGAGGTTTGTCATATAAAACTGAAGTATACTTTTTGTGAAAAATTAGGTCAACATGCCGCCATCAACATTAAGTGTTTGTCCTGTAACATAAGCACTCATGTCGCTAGCTAAAAACACACAAGCATTGGCAATATCTTCCGGGGTGCCACCTCGTTTTAATGGAATGGCATCTCTCCAACTTTTCACAGTGTTTTCGTCTAATTTAGCAGTCATTTCGGTTTCGATAAACCCCGGCGCAATCACGTTACTTCTTATGTTTCTTGAACCTAGTTCTAAAGCTACCGATTTTGAAAACCCAATAATTCCAGCTTTTGATGCAGCATAATTGGTTTGGCCAGCATTTCCTTTAACACCAACCACCGAACTCATATTGATGATGGAACCTTTGCGTTGCTTTAGCATCGCACGTTGCACGGCTTTGGTCATATTAAATACCGATTTTAAATTGACTTCAATTACTTTGTCGAAGTCTTCCTCGCCCATTCGCATGAGCAGGTTATCTTTTGTAATACCAGCGTTGTTAACTAAAATATCGATGCTGCCAAACTCAGCCAAAACATCCTCAGCGAGTTGTTGTGATTCGGTAAAATTGGAAGCATCACTTTTATAACCTTTAGCTTTAACACCTAAAGCAGTTAATTCCTTTTCTAACTCTAAAGCAGCTTCTGATGATGAACTATAAGTAAACGCAACATTGGCGCCATGTTGAGCAAAAACTTGTGCGATACCTTTACCAATTCCACGACTTGCTCCCGTGATGATGGCGTTTTTTCCTTCAAGTAATTTCATGAAAATAGATTGTTATTTATTATTTGATTTGTGATACGCTTGTATTTTACAAAGTAAAGGCTTGTAAAGCGTAAATATAATTAAACCTTCAAAGTTATTGAATTAAAAACCTCACAAAATTACCAGAATTGATGGTAAAAGTGTGAGGTTTTAGAACACTAGAATTAAATTACCCCATTACTTGGGCCACTTTTTTTCCTATTTCTGCTGGAGAATCCACTACATGAATTCCGCAATCACGCATAATTTTTTTCTTTGCCTGAGCTGTGTCATCGCTTCCACCAACAATAGCACCTGCATGCCCCATGGTACGACCTGCCGGCGCAGTTTCACCAGCAATAAAACCAACGATAGGTTTTTTACTACCACTTTCTTTATACCAACGTGCTGCATCGGCTTCTAACTGACCGCCGATTTCACCGATCATTACAACGCATTCGGTTTCCGGATCGTTGATTAACAATTCAACCGCTTCTTTGGTAGTAGTTCCGATAATTGGGTCACCACCAATACCAATAGCCGTGGTAATTCCTAGTCCTTGTTTTACAACTTGGTCAGCAGCTTCGTAGGTTAAAGTTCCGGATTTTGAAACAATTCCAACAGTTCCTTTTTTGAAAACAAAACCTGGCATGATACCAACCTTAGCTTCTTCAGGGGTGATCACTCCTGGACAATTCGGTCCGATTAAGCGGCAATTTTTATTTTTTATATAATTAGATGCTGTTATCATATCCGCAACGGGGATACCTTCGGTAATAGTAATAATAACTTTTATTCCGGCATCGGCAGCTTCCATAATGGCATCGGCCGCAAATGCTGGTGGCACAAAAATAATAGTAGTATCGGCACCAACTTCGTTTACAGCGTCTAAAACCGTATTGAAAACTGGTTTGTCTAAATGAGTTTGACCGCCTTTTCCAGGCGTTACGCCACCAACAACATTGGTTCCGTACTCTATCATTTGGCTGGCGTGAAAGGTACCTTCACTGCCTGTAAAGCCTTGTACAATTATTTTTGAATCTTTATTTACTAAAACGCTCATCGATTATAATTTTTATAAGTTTAAAAACTGTTGCAAAAGTAAGCCTTACAAGCTAAAATTTAAAATGTAAGTCGTACTTTTATTAAGAAATTATGAATGTTACTCGGTCTTATTTTTTAAGTGTTCTAAAATTTTCGGAATTTGTTTGATGGATGCCAATTGTTTAAGCTTGGCTCTTGATTCTTCCGCTGGATTTCCGTAGTAGGTTTTTCCTCCTTCAACAGATTTGCTAACACCAGATTGCCCCAAAATAACTGCCTTTGCACCTATGGTTATACCACTCGTAAAACCAGCTTGTCCCCAAATTGTAACTTCATCTTCAACTATTACACAACCTGCAATTCCAGTTTGTGATGCAATCAAGCATTTTTTACCAATAATGGTATCATGGCCTACTTGAATTTGATTGTCTAATTTACTACCTTCTTTAATGGTTGTACTCGCCGTTACACCGCGGTCTATAGTACAACAAGCGCCAATATCAACATGATTTTCGATCACCACATTTCCACCTGACTTAAGCTGATCATAGCCTTCTGGACGCTTTTTGTAGTAGAATGCGTTTGCGCCTAAAACAGTTCCTGCATGAATGGTAACATAATCGCCGATAATGGTGTCGTCGTAAATACTTACATTGGAATGAATAAGGCAGTGTTTACCAATTTGAACATTATTACCAATAAAACAATTAGGTTGAATTACAGTATGCTCGCCTATTTTAGCTGATGCTGAAATGGCCGAAGTTGCAGCAACGAAAGGCTTAAAATACTGGGTGAGTTTATTGAAATCTCTGAAAGGATCATCGCTAATTAATAATGCTTTCCCTTTTGGACATTCAACTTTTTTATTTATTAAAACTATAGTCGCCGCTGATTGCAAGGCTTTATCGTAATACTTTGGATGGTCCACAAATACGATATCGCCTGGTTGAACCACATGAATTTCGTTCATCCCTAAAACAGGAAAATCTTCAGGACCAACGAATGGACATTCGATAATTTGGGCAATTTGTTTTAGAGCATATGGCTGTGGAAACTTCATTACTCTTTAACGCGCTCTTTATAAGTTCCTTTTTCTGTTTCTACCTTAATCTTATCCCCTTCGTTAATAAAAAGCGGGACATTAACAATGGCGCCCGTTTCTACAGTTGCTGGTTTTGTGGCATTGGTTGCCGTATTCCCTTTAACTCCAGGTTCGGTGTGGGTTACTTCTAAAACTACACTTGAGGGCATATCAACCGATAACGGTGCACCACCATCTTCAGCGTTTATTAAAACCGTAACTACTTCTCCTTCTTTAAGTAAATCAGGTGAATCTAAAGTAGATTTTTGAAGGGTAATCTGGTTGTAATCATCAGTATTCATAAAATGAAAAGTCTCACCTTCAGCATACAAAAACTGATAACTATGCGTTTCTACTCTTACTTCTTCAATTTTATGTCCAGCAGAAAAGGTATTATCAATTACCTTTCCGGTGGTGACACTCTTTAATTTTGTACGAACAAATGCCGGACCTTTCCCAGGTTTTACGTGTAAAAATTCTATTACTTTAAAAATATCATGATTGTATCGTATACACAATCCGTTTCTTATATCTGAAGTACTTGTTGCCATTAGGTTTTTATTAAAATTTATAAAATGATTTATGTTTATTAATTTGATTTGAAATAGCCTTTCATAATCCCGCGGTGAGAGTTTTTAATGAATTGTAAAATTTCATCGCGTTCTGGTGTGGCTTCCATTTCGGCTTCAATGATTTCGGCCGCCTGGGTATTGTTGTAATTCTTTTGATAAAGTATTCTGTATATATTTTGAATTTCTTTGATTTTATCAGCCGAAAAACCACGTCTTCGCAATCCAACCGAATTAATTCCAACATAAGAAAGCGGCTCCCGTGCTGCCTTTACAAACGGTGGCACATCTTTTCTAACCAGTGAACCACCTGTTACAAAAGCATGATTACCGATAGCACAAAACTGATGTACGGCAGTCATACCAGCCAAAACAACGTAATCGCCAATCGTTATATGACCAGCGAGCGTACTGTTATTTGAAAATATACAATTGTTGCCAACTATGCAATCGTGCGCAATGTGACAATAAGCCATAATTAAACAATTATCCCCTACAACGGTTTTCATTTTATCGGTAGTGCCACGATTAATAGTAACACACTCGCGTATGGTTACATTGTTACCGATTTCAACCGTGGTATCTTCGTCGTTATATTTTAGGTCTTGTGGCACAGCAGAAATCACTGCTCCAGGAAAAATACTGCAATTTTTGCCAATACGCGCGCCTTCCATAATAGTCACGTTACTGCCTATCCACGTACCTTCGCCTATAACAACATTGTTGTGAATGGTGGTAAACGGTTCTATTACAACATTTTTGGCTATTTTAGCGCCTGGATGTACATATGCTAAGGGTTGATTCATCTTAATTTATTTTACTTTTGAAATTTGAGCCATTAATTCGGCTTCTGCACATAATTTACCATTTGCATAGGCATAACCTTGCATATGGCAAATACCGCGACGTATTGGTGTAATCAATTCACATTTAAATAGTAACGTGTCTCCGGGAACTACTTTTTGTTTGAACTTGACGTTATCTATTTTCATGAAAAAGGTTAGGTAATTTTCAGGATCAGGCACGGTGCTTAATACTAAAATACCACCTGTTTGGGCCATAGCTTCAACTATAATTACGCCAGGCATTACCGGTGCTCCAGGGAAATGCCCTTGGAAAAAACTTTCGTTCATGGTGACGTTTTTCATGCCAATAACATGATGATCGGAAAGCTCGAAAATTTTATCGATAAATAAAAACGGCTGCCGGTGCGGCAATATATTCATAATTTGACATACATCCATTAGTGGTTCTTGGTTGATGTCAATATTTGGTACGTTGTTACGACGTTCATTTTTAATAATTTTAGACATCTTTTTTGCGAATTGTGTATTGATGTAATGTCCAGGTTTGTTCGCAATTACCTTACCTTGAATAGGTGTACCTATCGTTAGGGTGATGCAAGGTTAGGTTATCTAAAATTCCGTTGGGTTTGACAGAAATAGATTCCTTATTAAAGGCCACTTTTAATTTTTCCATCGTTTCGGGAGATAGCTTTTTATCAACATACACAATGGCGTTGTTTAAATCACCACCTTTTATTAGTCCGTTTTCCAAAAGCATTTCAAGTTCATGTAAAAAACTAAAGGTTCTGCTATCGGAAATTTCATCTTTAAAGTCGGAGACTTGATTTAAGGTGGCGTTTTGAGTTCCTAATACCTTGGTGCCAAAATCAACCATAGTAGTGACCTTATATTCTGTGGATGGCATGACTAGTATTTCACTGCCAGATTCTTCGTCGGTGTACGAAATAATATCTGTAACTACATACACTTCCCTAACCGCATCTTGTTCAACTATTTGAGCCTTTTCAATGGCTTCCACAAAAAATTTAGAAGAACCATCCATAATTGGTGGCTCGGAAGCATTTAATTCTATAATTGCATTGTCAACACCCATTCCAACTAATGCCGCCAAAACATGCTCACAAGTTTGAATTGTAACGCCATTTTTCTCCAAACAAGTGCCTCGTTGGGTATTAGTTACGTAATTGGCATCAGCTTCAATTACAGGGTTTCCTTCTAAATCAACACGTTTAAACGCGAATCCGCTATGTATTGGTGCCGGTTTAAACGTAAGTTTAACCAAGTTGCCAGTATGAAGTCCGACACCTTCTAAAGAGACTTCATTTTTGATGGTCTTTTGCCTTTGTTCCGTTTTAACTATCGCCATTTTGTTTACTTTGAAGATGGTTGATATCTTTCATTATTTTAGGTAGATTCTTAAAATGTACATAGGATTTGTTGTAATCGCCATATCCAAATGCTGGTGAACCTTGCAATACTTCATCGTCTTTTACGTTTCGCCCAATGCCAGATTGCGCTTGAATTTTAACGTTATTACCGATGGTGATATGTCCAGCAAAACCAACTTGACCACCAATTTGGCAATTTTCACCAATTTTGGTAGAGCCTGCAACTCCTGTTTGTGCTGCTATTACGGTGTTTTTGCCAATTTCAACGTTATGTGCTATTTGAATTTGATTGTCTAGTTTCACACCCTTTCTTATAATGGTGCTTCCCAATGTTGCACGATCGATAGTGGTGCATGCGCCAATATCTACATTGTCTTCAATAATTACGTTACCAGTTTGTGGCACTTTTTGATATTCGCCATTTTGATCGGGTGCGAAACCAAAACCATCGGCACCAATTATCGCACCTGAATTAATGATACAATTAGCGCCAATAACGCAATCGGAATATATATTAGCACCTGCAAAAATAATCGTATTGTGTCCAATAGTAACGTTGTCACCTATATATGAATTCGGAAATATTTTTACATTATCACCAATATTAACCTTGTCGCCTATATATGAAAAAGCGCCGAGGTAAATATCTTTTCCATACAGCGCCGTTTCGGCAATAAAACTCGGTTGTTCAATTCCGAATTTATTCAGCTTAATTTGATTGTAATATGAAAGTAATTGCGAAAATGCCTTGTAAGCATCATTTACTTTTATTAAAGTTGTGGTTATCGGGTGTTCTGGTACAAAAGCTTTATCTACAATGGTCACAGAAGCCTTGGTGGTATATATATAGGACTTGTATTTAGGATTCGCCAAAAACGTGAGACTACCAGGAATCCCTTCTTCTATTTTGGCGAGTTTAGAAACTTCAACATCCGGATTTCCTTCTATTTCGCCTTCTAAAATACCTGCTATTTGTTGTGCTGTGAATTTCACATGTTAATTTTTTAGCGGTTGGTTGATTACTGGCAAAAATAGAAAAAATGTATCATAAACTATTCTTTGGGTAACATATAAAATATTTAACTACAGGTTTTGTAAGTGCCTTCAGGTTTAAATGATCGGAAGCTTTCACAATGTTTTGAATTTTTCCAATTTTGTAGAGCACGTTGATTTGTTCCTTTTGTAAGGTATAAGCTTGGTTTGAAATCACCCCGTCAAAAATGAAATATTTAGCTTCTTCAACTGAAAAATTGTTGGTTTTTGCAAATTCCTGTTGTTTTAGTTTCAATTGGTTTTGATTGATTGGTTTTGATTTGATTTTAACTTTTAACAACTCTCTATTAATTATCATTTGCGATAGTTGCTTTAAAACTTGGTCATCGTGATATTGCCATTGCTTTACGGCCGATATGATATCGTAATCATCTAAATTGGCAAAATGCTGGAGTATATCGAAACTAAAATCATTTAAACTCACATCGTTTTCTATAAAATATTGAAGTGGTTTGCTGGCAGAAATTTCTGCGCCGTTTAAATACAGCCATTTGGCACGTTTTAAAATGCCCATCAATAATTGTTCGGCCACCAAACTGGTTTTGTGTAAATACACTTGCCAATACATGAGACGTCTGGCTAACAGAAATTTTTCAACGCTGTAAATACCCTTTTCTTCAATCACTAAATCGTCTTCTACCACATTCAGCATACTAATTAAGCGTTCGCTATTGATATTGCCTTCAGCCACTCCAGTGTAAAAACTGTCGCGTTTGAGATAATCGGCACGATCCATATCGAGTTGACTTGCGATTAGCTGACACATAAATTTCCGAGAATAATCGCCCTTAAAAATTTGTATTGCCAGTGTTAAACTTCCGTTAAACTCGGTATTGAGTTGCTCCATAAATTTGAGCGAAATTTGCTCATGACTTAGGTCTTTAGCAATGCTGTGTTCCAAGGTATGGGAAAACGGCCCATGACCAATATCATGCAAAAGTATGGCCACTAGTAAGGCAGTAGATTCCTCTTCAGAAATATCAACCTCTTTAGAGCGAAGTGTATAGATAGCTTTTTGCATGAGATGCATGCTGCCCAAAGCGTGATGAAAACGGGTATGATGGGCACCAGGATATACCATATATGACAATCCCATTTGGGTAATTCGGCGCAAGCGTTGAAAGTAAGGATGCTCAATTAAATTAAAAATCAATCCGTTGGGAATCGTAATAAAACCGTAAATTGGGTCGTTAAATATTTTAAGTTTGTTGATAGGCATCAGACGGTAAAATTCAATTGTTTAAACAAATATACATGAACCATATAAATATTCTTTGGGTTGACGATGAAATCGATTTATTAAAACCACACATCCTTTTTTTAGAAAAAAAACAATACAAAGTAACCACTTGCCAAAGCGGCACTGAGGCTCTAGAAATACTAGACGATATTAATTTTGATATCGTTTTTTTAGATGAAAACATGCCTGGACTTACGGGCTTAGAAACCCTAAACGAAATAAAAGGGCGTCGTGCCAACCTTCCTGTGGTGATGATTACCAAAAGTGAAGAAGAATATATTATGGAAGAAGCTATAGGCAATAAAATAGCCGATTACCTAATTAAACCTGTAAATCCAAACCAGATTTTACTATCGCTGAAAAAGAACTTAGACCATTCGCGATTGGTATCGGAACGCACCACTTCTAATTACCAGCAAGAATTTAGAAAAATTTCGATGGATATGGCAATGGTAAATACTTATGAAGAATGGGCCGAACTCTATCGAAAATTGCTTTACTGGGAATTACAATTAGAAGATATTGAAGATATTGGAATGACTGAGATTTTAGAATCTCAAAAAACCGAAGCCAATTTACAGTTTGGGAAATTTATCGAAAAGAATTATCAACAGTGGTTTGAAAATCCAAAATCGGCACCAGTGATGTCGCATACCTTGTTTAGAGAGAAAATAATGCCCGAAATAAGTAAAGAACAACCAACCTTATTGATTGTGGTTGACAATTTACGTTACGACCAATGGAAAGCTTTTGAGCCTGTGGTGAATAATTATTACAAAAAAGCATCTGAGATTCCGTTTTACAGTATTTTACCAACCGCCACACAATATGCACGAAACGCTATATTCTCGGGATTAATGCCGAGCGATATGGAAAAATTGCATCCACAATATTGGAAAAACGATACGGACGATGGCGGCAAAAATCTTTTTGAAGCTGAGTTTTTAGAATCGCAATTAAAGCGTTTAGGTATGGGAGATTTAAAAGTTGAATACCATAAAATAACCAATTTAAAAAACGGCAAAAAGATAGCTGAAAACTTTAAATCTCAAAAAGATAACGATTTAACTGTGGTAGTTTATAATTTTGTGGATATGTTGTCGCACTCCAAAACAGAAATGGATGTGGTGAAAGAGTTGGCTTCTAACGATAAGGCTTACCGCAGTTTAACCCTAAGTTGGTTTAAAAACTCTCCGTTGCTTGAGATCATTCAACAAGCGCAACAACTTGGTTTTAAATTGATTCTCACTACTGATCACGGTACTATCAATGTAAAAAATCCTTCCAAAGTGATTGGCGATCGCGATACCAGTTTAAATCTGCGTTATAAAACAGGCCGAAGTCTTACTTACCAAGATAAAGATGTAATGGCTGTTAAAAACCCTAAAAGCATTCATCTGCCTTCTATGAGTATGAATAGTTCGTTTGTATTTGCAAAAGGTGATTTGTTTTTGGCCTATCCAAACAATTATAACCATTATGTTAGTTATTATCGCAATAGCTATCAACATGGTGGTATAAGTTTAGAAGAGATGATTATTCCGTTTGTGGTGTTGCAACCTAAGCAGAAATAGCACTTATTCAATTAATATTCATATTTTTATGTAATTTTTAATCGGTTTTCAGCTTATTAAAAAATCTATTAAAGGCAAAAATATCCGATGAAATGCATAGTTTTTTAGGATAATCCAATTATTCTATGTAATATTGTAGTGTAAAAATCGGATTTAACTCGTGGAAATTGTTTACAAACTTCAAGAAATTAACCAAGTAGCGCAGAACATTGTTGAGGCCTTAGGCGCCAAAGTACTGTGTTTTTATGGCGATATGGGTAGTGGTAAAACTACCTTTATCAAAGCTTTGGTTGCTGCCTTGGGAAGTACGGATACAGTGAGTAGTCCAACGTTTTCCATAGTAAACGAATACTGCACACCTACGAGTAAAATATTTCATTTTGATCTATACCGTGTAAAAGATATAGAAGAACTGTATCAAATAGGTATAGAAGATTACCTAGAAAGCGATGCTTGGATATTTATTGAATGGCCACAAGTAATAGAAGATTTATTACCAGAAATGCTTACAGCCTTTCATTTTACGGCTATAGATAATGACCATCGCAGCCTCAAATTAACCGAAAACTATTGTTTAACCTAATAAAACGCTTAAATGCAGTAAAAAAATGTTAAAGTTTTAGGCAACCTGCCCCAGTGTATTGCTAAAGAGTACGGAAAAACCGTAACATTCATAGGACTTAGTTAATTTATCTTAACATTTCATTAACAGTTGAAGGCTGTCGTGAAAGTTAACTTTGTAGTATAATTAATTAATTAAATCCCTTGAATTATGAAAACAAAAAGATTAGTATTAGCAATTGCAATTTTCGGTGGTGTGTTGTTCACTGCACAAGCAATAAACATTGATTTAAATGAGCAAACTACAACACAAATCGACAAGACTAGAGTCAAATTGGCTCCACAAGGATAAGAAGCTAAGTCGAAAGGCAATTATATTAGGGAGTATTGTAGGTACACTTGTAGCTGCAACTCCCTTTTTGTTTTATTTATACATTTTTATTCCAGATGAAGTTATCTGGGAAAATTTCCTTTTTACATATAAAAGCGGCTTTTACGAAAGCGCACAGATTGGAATGTGGATGATCTTAGGTAAGGTAATTCCCGTCCTACTTTTATTTATTTGGTTTTTCACTTGTAAACACTGGTGGTACCATGCTATAATTGTGCCAATTGCAATGTATAGTTATCAAATAGCTGGAATTATTAATTCTGAAAGTAGACATTTCGATGAATTCAAATTAATGTATTTAGTGCCTTTAATGGCCATTATTATTCCTTCTATTTATTTAATCCGGGCTCAAATGTTTAATAAATTAAATGACGCTGGAAAAACTATGGAAGAATTAGAAGCTGAGTTTATGATTAAACCCACTACTGTTTGGGGTAAGGTGAAACAGTTTTTTTAAAACTTATAAAGTTTCAGTGCCACTAATTTTTATCGATACAACCCTTTTATTACAGATTCCTTTTATTTAGCCACGAAGGGAGCACAAAGTCCGCACAAAGACACGAAGGAAAAGTAACACTTTGTGATCTTCGTATAGATCTTAGCGACCTTTGTGGTTAAAAAATATACCAAACCATTTTTCATATTACACTTGCGCCATTTAAATTATTATCCGTAATTTGAGTTATCAATTTAACTTAAATGAGCAAATCACTTTCTCCTTTTACCCGCGAGCAATTATTGCCGCAAGAAGAAACCCTTGAAGTTTACAATAAAAAAGGTGCTCTGTTTATCGGGCTTCCCAAAGAAACGCATTTTCAAGAAAAAAGGGTTTGCCTCACGCCAGACGCCGTGTCGGCATTGGTTGCCAATGGTCACCGCGTTATGATAGAAAGTGGTGCTGGCATTGGTGCGCATTTTAGCGATAAGGAATACAGCGAAGCCGGAGCCGAAGTAATCAAAGACCGTGAAAAGGTGTTCTCCTGCCCTATTATTTTGAAAGTTGAGCCACCATCGCAAGAAGAAATCTCTTTACTCAATCCGCAAACACTACTTATTTCTGCTCTGCAGCTAAAAACGCGCAATAAAAAATATTTTGAAGCTTTGGCCACCAAACGCGTGACCGCTTTGGCATTCGAATTTATAAAAGACGAAGACGGTGCCTATCCCGCGGTACGTTCGCTAAGCGAAATTGCCGGTACAGCATCGGTTTTAATTGCATCGGAATTACTATCCAATATTAACGGTGGAAACGGACTGCTCTTTGGAAATATCAATGGCGTCCCACCTATTGAAATTGTTATATTAGGCGCAGGTACTGTGGGCGAATTTGCCGCACGGTCTGCATTAGGACTTGGCGCTAATATCAAAGTTTTTGACAGTAATATCACCAAATTACGTTGTTTACAAGTTAGTTTAGGAAGAAACATTTACACCTCAACCATGCAGCCCAAAAGTTTGATGAAAGCTTTGAAACGTTGCGATGTTGCTATTGGTGCCATAAGAGGTAACAACCGAGCGCCTGTGGTTGTTACAGAAGATATGGTGAACCACATGAAATCAGGTTCCGTTATTATTGATGTGAGTATAGATATGGGTGGTTGTTTCGAAACCAGCGAAATTACCACCCACGACCACCCTACTTTTGATTACCAAGGCATCACCCATTATTGTGTACCAAATATTCCTGCGCGTTATTCGCGAACCGCTTCGGTATCCATCAGTAATATTTTTACACCGTACTTATTAAATATTTCAGATAATGGCGGTATTGAACCTGCATTGCGTTTTGATCGTGGTTTGCGAAATGGTTTGTACTTTTACCACGGCATTTTAACAAGTAAATCTGTTGCCGAATGGTACGGATTGAATTATAGCGATGCCAATCTGTTAATATTTTAAGTCACTTATTTTATGAAGTTTATACATCGTTTGGGCTATTATCTCGGCGGTTTTGCCATTGGTTTGGTGATTCTTGCCTTTTTTTTGAATGGTAAGGATGCCTCTTGCGACTACACACCAAACGCCCGTACCACTAAGTTTTTATCCAAATTACCGAAAACCTATTCAGAATCATCTGAACAATTTTTGATTGACAAGGAGATTGATTCTAGTACTTTAAATAATCTGATTCGATTTGGAGATGTGGATTTTAAAAATAGCAATACCAAAGGCGAACCTTGCAAGACTTATTATATCGATTCAAAATTGAAAGAGGAATTCATCAGACTTCATATTGAAAATTGTGACGAAAAGGTTAAGATTCTCATTATGGAAAGCATTCTTGATTAAATTCAGTATTGGTTGTTGTATATTAAGATTAATTATGTATCTATTTGATTTTTTGGTGCATACAACACTACAGGACTTGAAACTTACGAATATTATATTATCTCACTTTTTACAGTAATCTTACATCGCTTTTATTAAAGTAGAATTATTCTAATTAAGCCAGGGGTGGGCTTATCCATGGCTTTACTATGGACTAAGTATGGAGCATCCATAGAATAATCTTCTATTTGTTACCATGCACGCACTATTGATATGTGATCTTCCCATAGGTTGAAGACAACCAGACTTAAATTAAATATTTACTTTCTTAATTTAATAATTTCTCCAGATTGTACTCCAGCCTGTTGCTGGCAAGGATCATCGCTGAGTTTTTGTTGGCGCAAATCTGCGAAATCTGCGGGAAATTTTCTCAAGTTTACTTAAAGAACAAGAGATAAAGTTTACTGAATTAGGATTTTCTTAGTAATTACCCGCAACTCATCTTCGAGTCGCACAAAATACAAACCAGTCTGAAAATTGGTAACATCAATCTGCTTTTCAAAATTATAAGGCTGATTGGTTTCTTCAAGTACTTCGGAGAATAGTAATTTACCAGCCAAATCAAACATTTTCAGATTTGAAATATTAACCACCCCATTTAATTGAATATACAAGGTTTCGAAAGCCGGATTTGGATATACCTGAAATGCAAAAGTTAAATCTTCATTATCATCCGGTAGAATAACGGTTTGACATTGTTGGTCGACCACTACCATCACGGTAGCTTCATCAAAATCGAGTTCGTTAAAAACAGTTACGGTATACAAGGTAGTTTCCTCTGGCGCTACTTCTATGGTCTGTGTAGTTTCACCTGTGCTCCATAAATAATCGTCGCCGCCAGTTGCTGTTAATGTTGCTGTTTCTTGTGGACAAATTGTGACATCGTTTCCTGCATTGGCCAATACGCGTTCTAACACGTTTACGGTAATTTCTTTTTCGTCGGAACAATCATTAATAAAACCCGTAACCCGATAGATTGTGGTGGCACTCGGACTCACAGCGATGTTTGGCTGTGTAGCCCCATTATTCCATTGATATGAATTGGCGCCCGTGGCTGACAGCGTTATGAAGTTTCCTTCTAGAATTGTTGCTTCGCTTCCATTAACAATAGTGACATTTGGATTTGGGTCCACAAAAACATTTACACTAGCTTCGTCTTGATACGGACCGTCAAAAACAGTCACTGAATAGGTTGAATTTGAAGTTGGAGTCACAGTTATACTTTGTGTAGTTGCACCTGTATTCCATAAATAACCACTACCTCCGCTTGCAGTAAGCGTAACTTCATAACCTTGACAAATACGTTGGTCTTCGCCAGCAAATGCTTCCACGTGACTCTCAACAGTAACCATAACACTTTGAGAGCTTGAACAACCATTTATTGAGCCTATAACCTCATAAGTGGTCGTTTGTTCTGGTTGCACCGTGATACTGTTAGAAGTTGCGCCATTGCTCCATACATAAGAATCCGCTCCACTAACCGTTAAAGTAGTACTATTGCCATAAACCACGATAGTTTCTCCTGAAATTTGAAGTTCTGGCACTGAGTTTACAGTAATAGTTACTTGATCGGTGCTTGAACAACCATTCTCTAATACTTCAACTGAATAAGTTGTGGTTGAAGTTGGATTAACTGTGATGCTTTGCGTTGTTGCGCCATTACTCCACAGGTAACTTGCTCCGCCTGATGCGGTGAGTGTGATGGTTTCGCCAAGGCAAATGCTTTGGTCTTCGCCAGCGTTGGCAGTAGGGATTTCGTTGACGGTAATGGTGACTTCCGCTGTATCTGAATTTCCAAAATTATCAGAAACCTCCACGGAAT